>NZ_JAYGHM010000025.1:48413-94855 GCF_034931125.1 Rivularia sp. UHCC 0363
GTTAACCTTTAACCTTTAACCTTTAACCTTTAACCTTTAACCTTTAACCTTTGACCTTTAACCTTTAATAGTTATCTATCCCCTCTCCAAGGTAATAAGGGTGACTTCTGGGTTACAAAAAAAGCGTCCTGGTAGATAAGTTCCTAAACCCCGGTTTACATAAAGTTGATTAGTCCCTATTTGATGAAATCCCTGGGCCCATTGCCAATTTCTGATTACTTGGAAGAATTCTTTTTTGACAAATGGCATCCGACGGCGCAGTTTTCTGGGTATGCTGCGAACAATATTGTTATAAACTGCGATCGCAGGACCGACACCGGGAATTACAATATGACCACCGTGAGTATGACCCGATAGCTGTAAATCTACCCGCCATTGTCGCAATATATCGGCGGTATCGGGGTTGTGGGATAAAACGATGCGTGGTGTTGCTGGGTCTAACTGGTTCATTACTAATCCAGGATTGAAATCAGAAGACCAATATTCAGCAAGTCCGACTAATGCTAATTCTTTCCCTAATGGATACGCAATTTTGTTGTCAAGTAATTCAATTCCTACTCTGTTAAAAGCGGCTGCAATTTCTGCTTTTGAATGGGGATAATATATGTCATGATTGCCAAGCACTGCATAAGTACCGCAACGACTTTGTAAATGCTTGAGTCGAAGTACTAATTGATTGATTGGAGCAGGGTCATCAGTTACATAATCGCCGGTAAATACAACTAGATCGGGTTCCGCTTTGTTGCAGGCAATTATGGCTTTTTCTAACATTTTTTCTGACAAACGTAAGCCGTCATAGTGAAAATCTGACATTTGCACTATACGGACACCTTTTAACGATGCTGGCAAATCTTGAATCTTAACTGTTAGTTTTTCTACACTTAACGGTCCGGTCAATAACCAGTGCATAAAGTAAGAAATCTCATTAAACCAATGCCCTTAGCGTATCAAATTAAAACTCTAGTAGCAGTATATTAAATAACTTGTTATCTCTAATGGTAGATGAAATTATTCAATAAGTCTCTGCCCAAATACTTTTAATTTAATTTAGATTTAAATCTAACTATTGAACCAATGGTAATAATTCATACTTGTAACTATTGCTTTAGTTAGAACATATACTTCGCATCTGTCTTAGGTCATAATACCTATTTATGTCGCAAGCAGGGTTAATTTAAGGGTAATAATTGATTAAAAATTAAGAGAAAGAAATTATTTAGCAATTTATCAACTTATGACTTTTACAACTGAAGACAAAACCAGAAAAGCTGTAGAACAATTTCTTGGCTTTGATGCTGATACTCAACTAGCGTTATTGTGGTATGGTTACTTAGATATCAAAGATAATTTAAATCCTGTTAACCAAGATTCCGCACAGCAAACTGCTAAGGCTTTATTCGATCAAATCCAGGCAATGCCGAAGGAAGAACAACTACAAGCACAGCGGGATATTGTTTCTGGTGCTAGCAGTGATATTAGTAGCTCCTATACATCTTTAAGTTCTAGCGCGAAGCTTGATGTATGGTTGAGACTTGCACAAGGGATGGAAGATGGTAGTGTTATTCAAGTACCCGATGACTATGAATTACCATCTAATACAAACGATTTTGTAAGTTCCATTAAAGAATTAGACTTTGAACAGCGCGTTAATTTTATGCGTAGTGCTGTAATGGAAATGGGTGCCAAATCTTAATTAATTTGCTATGGGGACGTAATATGATTGCGTCTCTATATAATTATGAATTGATAATTGTTCATTATTCATTGTTGATCGATTTAATCATATCGGCAGCTTTTTCAGCAATCATAATTGTGGGAGCATTCGTATTACCACCAATAATATTAGGCATTATTGAAGCATCTACGACTCTTAATCCTTTGACTCCATGAACCTGTAGTTTTGAATTAACTACTGACATCGAGTCATTACCCATTTTACAACTTCCGACTGGATGATATAAACTTTCTGCGGTGTTGCGAATAAAAGCAGAAATATCCTCATTTGTTTGTATTTCGGAACTGGGAATAATTTCTTCACCTCTATATGTATGAAATGCTTCTGATTGTAAGATTTGACGAGATATTTTGACACCTGATAATAAAACTTCTAAATCCTGTGGATTTTCCAGATAATTAGGTTGAATAAATGGCGGTTTTAAAGGATTTTTTGAACTTAATTTGATGTTTCCTTTGCTTTGAGGATATAAAAGAGTCGGACATAAAGTGAATCCATGCTGTTTGCGTTTGGTAAAACCGTGATTGATTAAACAACCGGGAACAAAATGCAATTGTAAATTAACCTTATCTAAATTATTTACGGTTTTTAAAAAGCCCCCAGCCTCGGCTATATTTGATGTTAAAGCACCTTTTTTAAAAAACAGATATTTTAGAAAATTTTGTGGATTTTTGAGATTAGCCAGGGTAATATTTTTTGTAGATTTATACACAACTGGTACAACTAAATGGTCTTGTAAATTTTGTCCAACACCGGGCAAATCTACTAATACCGGAATATTTAATGATTTTAGATGTTTCGCACAACCAATTCCTGAAAGCATTAATAGTTGTGGGGAATTAATTGTCCCAGCGCTTAATATTACTTCTCGATTAATTGTAACTTTGTGTTCTACATTTTTATTTTCATAGATTAATCCAACAACGCGCTTTTCTGCAAATAATATACTTGTAACTTGAGAATTAGTTTTTACAGTTAAATTTTTTCTAAATAACACGGGCTTTAAATAAGCAGTAGCAGCACTATGACGTTGCCCATTTTTTTGAGTTACTTGATAAAACCCAATTCCTTCTTGTTGTTTACCATTAAAATCATTGTTATAAGTTAATCCAAATTCTGTGGCTGCTTTGATAAAAACGTGAGATAAAGGATTGCGATCTCGTAAATCGGTAACGTTGAGAAGTCCGTTAACACTATGATATTCGTCGATAACTCTAGATTGGTTTTCAGCTTTTTTAAAATAATCGAGTACTTTTTTACCACTCCATCCTAAATTGCCTAAATTATGCCAGTTATCGTAGTCATCAGAATTACCTCTAATATAAATCATGGCATTAATGGAACTACTTCCACCCAACACCTTTCCACGAGGAAAATAAAGTTGACGGTTATTTAAATAAGATTGTTTTTCCGTGTAGTAAGTCCAATCATATTTAGTTTTAAATAAATCTCCATAACCCGCAGGAATATGAATTTTGAGAGATTTATCTGGGTTCCCAGCTTCTAAAAGTAGTACTTTGATTTGAGGATTTTCTGTCAAACGATTCGCTAATACGCAACCAGCGGAACCCGCACCAATAATTATATAATCGTACATTGAATTTTGGATTTTAGATTTTAGATTGGAAGTATAAAGTTAGGAGTTAGGAGTTAAGAATTAGGAGTTAGGAATTATCTCCCCCTCTCCCCATCTCCCCTCTCTTCTACCAAAGTGCAACTTGCTGTCTAACTTCTTCTATATTCAAATAATCGCTTGCAAAAGCTTTCCGTAATAAAGGATGGGGAATAAATTTATCGTATTTTTGGATTTCGGGTGCTTCTGCATCTGCAACTAAATGTTCGTTGATAATACGCTGTTCGCATAAAGATAAAATTTCATTTTCTAGCTGTTCAAATTTATCTTTTCCTAATTTTAATGTCATAAAATAAGGATTAACGCCACCTAGAGATTTAATTTCTAAAGATTCTCTACAAAAGTTATTTAATAATCTCTGGAAAGTGTTGTAAGCAACTGTACCCATCCAAGGGAAAATACAGCATTTGCCTTTTTCTAATTTGACTATATTACGTTTATCTAATTCAAAATCTTGTGTTAATTGACGTGCCGATCGCAAACGTTCTTGAGCATTTTTTTGTAAATAGGAATATTCTGTATCTTCTAATAAAATGCAACGCATACGCTGTAAGATTTTACTATGAATTGTTCCGCTACCACCACGCCAATAAATCCCGGCTTTACCTTCAACTTGTTTAACAAATATTGTTTTATTTGCAAAATCTATATCTAAAACTTCCCAGGTTTTTCCTGCTAATCCGAATTGACTACCGACGTTAGGTACTATAACTATTGTACCGATATCTTTTGCATCTTGTTTAACATTAAATTCCAAAGTTTCGGGGAATACTGCATAAAATTGAAATCTTTTAACTATTTTTTCTCCTGCTAAACCGAGGATTAATTTACCTTGTTCAGTTTTATTAATATGATCGATGCTGACTAAATAACGTAGCAATAATTTATAATCTTCTGGAGATATATTTTTAAAGGATGATAAATTTAATATATTAGCAAGAGCAGATGGTGAAATTTCTTTGCTTGCTGCCAAAATACTCATAGTCTGATGATAAAGCAAACTTAATGGGTATTTTATTGGTTCAATAGGTTCAATCCATTTGTCTTCTAAATAAAGTTGAATAATCGCAATAGACTGTAAAAGTTGCCAGGGAATTTGTTGGGGAAGGGGTGCTTCTAATAATTGCTTTTCCGAACAAACAAAGCGCATATCCGCAGGTTCTCCTCTTCTTCCGGTGCGTCCCAAACGTTGTAAAAAACTGGCTACACAATCCGGTGATTCTAACTGAATGACTCGCTGTAAATAGCCGATATCAACACCAACTTCTAAAGTCAATGTTGCAGCAGTCACTGCTGGTTTGTCAGGTTCCCGCATGGCATTTTCCGCAGCTTGGCGCAGAGAAGCGGATATACTACCATGATGAACATGATAAATATCTGGTAGATTTTGGGTTGCAGCGATTTGACGCAAAGATGCGATGATAGATTCGGTTTGTGATTTATTGTTAGCAAAAATCAGACATTTACGCGATTTACTCAAGTTAAAAATATATTTATCGCAGTCGGTGACTTCTGAGGTATCGGTTTTTCCTGGAACATAAAAGTGTTCCAAAGCTAATTTAATTTGTCGCTTTCCTGCTTCGATTTTCGGGGTAATTACCGTTCTATTTGTACCAGAACCAAGCCAATCTTCTGCAAGTGAATAATCACCTAATGTTGCTGATAAACCGATTCTACGGGGTTGATTTTTTGTTAACTTTGCCAATCTTTCTAATTGACAAAGAATCTGACAACCTCTTTCGGTACCCATAAAAGCGTGAATTTCATCGATAACTACAAAGCGAATATCACCAAAAAGACGTATTAAATCATGATGTTTGTTAATTAATAAACTTTCTAAAGATTCTGGTGTAATTTGGAGAATACCCGATGGAGTTTTTAAAAGCTGCTTTTTTCGACTTTGAGAAACATCTCCATGCCAATGGTACACCGGAATATCAGCTTCTCTCAATAAGTCGTTAAGACGTTCAAATTGGTCGTTAATTAATGCTTTGATTGGACCAATATAAATTGCACCTATAGTATTAGAAGGTTTTTCGTATAAGTGAGTTAAAACTGGCAAAAAAGCTGCTTCTGTTTTACCCGAAGCTGTACCTGCGGCAACTAATAAGTGAGCATCTGTTTCAAATATAACTTCGCAAGCAGCAGTTTGTACGGGTCTCAATTCAGTCCAGTTATGATTGTAAATGTATTCTTGGATAAATGGCGCGAGTTTACTGTAGGTATCGCTCATAAATTTGATATTATAATCCGGTTTAGCAGTAGTGCGATCGCTATGATGAATTAAGTAATTTTTATATTAGGCAAATTGTATCAGTATCTATTTAAATTGTAAAAAAATTGAGCAAGTGTTAATCCTTTAAAGAAAAGTGTAAATCAATCTAATATTTAATTATTTATTTCCCGAATTAATCGTAAGTAACATAGTTGGCAGACAAAAACGCTTAATACATAGAAGATATACAGTGAAGTAGTAATAAGCCGGGTAATCTATTATTGATATATTAAAGGCTAGACTATACTTGTGCAGAGCTTTCAGCAAGGACAATTTTATGTGGTATAAAACACTATGTAATTAAATTAGCTAGTATATTTAGTATCAATTCAAATTACTATACTAACTATATAGACATTGTGGAGACACAATGAGTTAGATTATTTAGTGTTAATTTGGATATTTATACAATGAATAATACCTCAAGATAAGGAGTTTTGTTGATGATGGAATTGTTGTCAAATAATATTTTTTTTAGCGCTAAAGTACAATTGACATTTTTGTTTGGAGTACTTAGCTTTGTTGCATTTTTTATTGGTCGTGTTTTTCCTCGGATTATCAAATTTTGCTTGAGTCAATTTGTATCTACTGAGATTGGTGATAAAGCTGAAAAATTATTGCAACCTTACATAAATTTAATTGGAATAGCTTTTGGATTGGGATTTTTAGAAATAGTTGCTTTATTTATTCCCGTATTAGATGATTATCCAGTTATAGAAAAAATTATTAGTTTAATTTTGACTATAGAAGCTTGCTGGTTAATTATTAGAATATGTGGAAAATATATAGATGATTATATATTAGAAAGTGCTTTAAAAAGTGGTCGTAAAGCTAATAGCGAACTACTTAACTTAGGAAAGTATACAGCTTACTTAGCAATTGTTTTTGGCGGAATTATCTTCTTTGCTAAAACTCATAATATAAAAATATTTAGCTTGCTAGCTAGTTTAGGAATTGGTGGTGTTGCAGTTGCTTTCGCGTCTAAAACTACAATAGAGCAGCTTCTTAGTGGTGTTGTATTATATGTCGATCATCCTTTTTATATTGATGATTATATTGGCTTACCAGACGGTACTTTTGGGCGAGTTGAATCTATTGGATGGCGTTCTACAAAAATTCGTACTTCGGGTAAAGGAACGGTAATAGTAATTCCGAATAATTCTCTGACTCAAATGAGTATCGAAAACTTTTCTGGTGCTAAAAAGGTAATTTCAATTCTTTCTTTGAATTTTACTCGTAAAATTGAACCGAAAGAACAAGCATTAATTGAGCAGGTAGTATTAACAAGCACTAAAGATATTTTTGGGCTTGATTCGCGCAGTACTCGGATAGATTTTAGAACTTTAAATAAAAATGACGAACCAAAGACTCAAGCTCAAGTTAGCTTATTCATATTAGGTACTGGTAAAGTATCTATGGAGTTGCGTCGGCAGTTACTTGATGTAGCCACACAAACTATTAATCAGAAGTTGAAAGGATACGGTATCGATTTCAATATAGAAGAACCAACTATCTATGTAGATGCTCCCGTTACAATCTAAAGGTAACTATGAAAATTCCTAATCAAGTATTTGACTTTCTATTACGAGAAGACATCCGTAACTTAGAAATATTTGTTTTGTGCGTTATCGCTTCTTTGTTTATCGGAAGATACACTCCCTTATTAATTAAAGTAGCTGTCAACCGTTTCTTGCCTCCACAAGTAACTGATATCTATGAAAAATTAATCTATACAAACCGTCAAGCCTTAAAATGGGCTGGTACTTCAATTTTAATTTTATTATCTTTAGGCTTAATTTCTCAATATGAAGGCTTCTATAAATTTTTACGCAATGTAGTGGAATTAGCAGTTATTCTCAGTATTGCTTTTTTAGCTTCCGGTGTTTTTCGGCAATTGATTAGAACATATGGTGTTACTATTATTCGTAAATTGGGCTATCAGGCTGACGATTTACTATTGATTGTTGAAACTATCTTTAATCTGACTATAGGATTTATTGCTGTTTTAGTTTTTGCTAACGATAAATTTAATTTAGTCGGTTTAATCACTGGTTTAGGAATTGGTGGATTAGCAGTTGCTTTTGCAGCCCAAAAAACTTTAGAGCAATTCTTAGGTACTATTGTTATATATTTGGATCGACCTTTTGTAACAGGTGAATATATTCATTTACCGTCATCAAGTAGCTACGGAGCCGAAATTTATGGACGAGTTGAATCTATCGGATTTCGTTCTACAAAAATTCGTTCTTCTGGTAAAAGTACTTTGATGATTGTACCTAATTCTATATTAGCTAATGTAGAAATTGAAAACGTAACCCGTGGGAAAAAAGTCATGGTGTTGCTATATCTTGACTTCAATCAAAAGCTACTTGATAAAGGACAGGCTTTAGTAAGACAAGTAGTTGAAGACAGTATGGAATCGCTTTTTGGAGTACAACCTGATAGCACAAAAGTAGTTTTTGAAGACTTAAACTCAAATTCTCAAACAACGAACGCTGATATTTCTGGTATTGATGCATCAGCGACCGATCTTACTACCGGCAAAGATTTACAACTAGAACATACAAGAGCTAGAATTACTTTCTTTCTTTTAGGTTCAAACCAAAATTCTCTTGAGTTGAGAAAACAATTATTAAATTTAGCAAATGAAAAGGTTTCTCATAAGTTGAATAATTTTGGAATTGAGTTTGTCATGCAAGAACCTAATATTTATATTGAAGCACCAGTTACTATTTAGGATTGGGAATTGGGGATTGGGCGTTGGGGATTGGGCATTGAAATTAAAGCTTTTTTGAAAGTTGATTTTTTTGTAGTGCGGGCATCTTGCCCGCTATTTCATAAATATATTGTTTGTGAATCTTTAAAAATATCTTGTTGACTAGAACTTAGTTTCAATGCCCAATGCCCAATACCCCAATGCTCTATACCTCATTTTTTCCATTTTGATGTTGGGAATATCGTAGTAAAGCTTGTTCTAATTCGGGTGAAAGTTTTAGAGGTAAATCACCGCTGCGTAAGTGTAGGTCTCTTTGAGGGAATGGAATTTCGATATTATGTTTTTTCAGAGTTGCTTCAATTCGGAAATATAGATCGCTTTTAATTGATACTTGATGACTGGGTACGTCTATCCATACGAGTAATTCAAAATCTAAAGAACTGTCACCTAAGCCGGTAAATAATACTTGAGATTGAGGAACTGCAAGCACTTCAGGATGATTTTTTGCTGACTCTAAAAGTGCTTTTTTAACAAGATTTACATCAGAACTATAAGAAACTCCTACTGGTATATGAATCCGAGAAATTGAATTCCGATGGCTCCAATTAATCACTTCATCTTCTAAAAAACGCGAGTTTGGTACTATTATCGATACTCTATCTAAAGTCCGAATTACTACACTACGCGCACCAATACGTTCTACAGTTCCCATGTATTTGCCAACTTCAATAAAATCACCTACTTGAATTGGTCTTTCAAATAATAATACTAGTCCGCTACCAAAATTTTTGGCAATGTCTTGGAATCCGAAACCAATACCAACACCTAATGCACTTGCTAATATTGCTAAAGAACTTAAATCAATTCCAAAAATTTGTAAAAGAACAACTGAACCGACCCCAATTAGCATATATCTGAAGACAATTGCGATTACTTCCTGCGCTCCCCGACTAATTCGCAGTACTCCTAAAATTCGCGATCGCAATATATTAGTAACGGCACCCGAAAGTACAATCAATCCCAGAAATAAACCAATTAAAACTAAAATATTAGTGATTGTAAAGTCTTTAAAAATTCGTGAAGTCAGGCTCAATCGTATACTATTAGCAATATCAAAACTCCATTGCCGCGTTAAAGGAAATAGATTAGTAATATAAAGAGTTACACCTACCCAAAGTGCTGTTCGGGTTAAGGCTAAAGTTACTTTTAATAATATATTTAGACTGTTTCGCTGTGAGTTTTGATCGGCAGAATCTTCCGATGTTACTAATGGGAAAACATTTTGCTGCAATCTTAGCCATACTCTTCCTAAAACCCAATGAAGTGCTACTGTTAGCACTATAAGCATAAAACTTAAAATTAATGTATTCCGAATAAACTCTGCACTTCTTTCTTTTCTAGCTTTCTCAAGTGTTTCACGAATTATCTGCGCCCATTTTTCTGCTTGTTCGTTGGGATTTTGAGGAGAAACAGCGTCTTTATCGGTGACAGTAAAATCAAAGTTGTTAATAAAAACTCTTACATATTTTTCATCTTTTTGAATCTTTATCTCAGGTTGATTTTCAGATTTTAGTGCTAATTGAAGAATTTCATTAATATACTCAGCCCTTTTTTTTGCTGTTGTATCGCTGGTACTTGCAACCTGGAAAAGCTTGCTACCATCAATGTCTACGGCCGCAAATTCATTGGACTGTGCTACCGCTTGCGTAAGCTCTAAGCTAAATACAAGCATCAAGATTATGATTGCTGCTTTTACTGCTTTAAAATATTTATAACTACGTAATTTCGGTTTATTTTTCATATTTACTGGTGCTGTGAGAATAAGAGAAGTTGTAAATAAGACAGTCGATTACGTAACAATGTCTAGAAGTAGCAAGAATCTTATATATCTTAAAAGCATTGAAAAAATAATGCCACTAATCTTTAGCATAGGCTTATACTTTTTCGATTCAAGTAGAAAAAACATCGAGCAACCGCATAATCCTAGCTACTTATATAAAGCTTTATATCTGCCGATGTTCCCATGCTGACAAGAACGCGGTAATCTGGATTTAGTTCCCAGCAAGTAGTAATTAAAGGTCAAAGCTTAAAGCTTAACTGTTCATTGATAATTGCTTATTAACTATGTTGAAAAAGATTGATAAAAGCATTTGGGTTGCCGAACAAAAGTTAAAATACTGGGGATTAGAAGTTGGTACGAGAATGACTGTTATTCAGCTTAAAAACAGTGAATTAGTTGTTATTTCTCCAATAAAGGTGGACAAGCTCACGATCGATCAAATCAACGAAATGGGTAAAGTTAGTATCATAATCGCTCCTAATCTTTACCATCATCTTTCTATTTCAGATTTCAAATCAGTTTATGCCGATGCTAAAATTTTTGCTGCTCCTGGATTAGAATCAAAACGTCAAGATATTAAAATTGATCGAACTCTTGATCGCGGTAAAATTGGTCAAGATGAAATTGAATATTTCTTGTTTGAAGGTTTTAAAATTATAGATTTAAAAGGGCTATCTCCATTAAATGAAATTGTTTTTTTGCATCGAGCCAGTAAAACTTTGATTTTAACTGATACTGCTTTTCATTTTGATGAAAGTTTTTCCTTAACAACTCAGTTGACTATGAGATTAATTGGAGGATATAAAAAATTGGAGCCTTCAATTTTAGAGAAATTAGCGACCCGAGACAGAGAAAAAGTTAAGAATTCAATTAACAAAGTGCTTGATTGGGATTTTGAGCGAGTCATTATGGCTCACGGTAGTATTATAGAAAACGAGGGTAAGAGAAAACTTAAAGAAGGATATGAATGGCTAAAGTAATTTTAGATTTTAGATACTTCGGCAAGTCTTACAGTGAGCTACGTCGAACTGCTCAGCACAAGTTTTAGATTTTGAATTAAAATTTTGTCTCTGTAAAGTATTAGAAATTGTCCCCTTGTCCTCCCATCCCCTATTCTATTTTTATTTCTTCCCGATATGTCCGCGATCGCCAAGGCTTCCATAATCATAAATTTGATTTTGAACTGGTTTTACTTCACCGTTTTAGAAAGTTCTCAATTAAAAGCTACTTTGGGAAAATTCCTGTTAGGTATTAAAGTCACAGATTCAAACAATCAGAAAATATCTTTTATGCAAGCTAATATTAGATATTGGAGTAAATTTATTTCTATTTTAACTTTAGCGATCGGTTTCATTACGATTCTGTTTACTCCCAAAAAACAAGGTTGTCACGATATGTTAGTTAAAACTACAGTTATTAAAAAGTAAAGTTTAAGTTCCTATTCCCTAGTCCTTTATTAAATATAATTTTTATTATGTCTCAACGTCCTATCTACCTCGATTGTCATTCTACAACACCCGTTGACGAAAGAGTATTAAACACAATGTTACCTTACTTTACCGAACATTTCGGCAATGCTTCAAGTATCGGTCATATGTACGGTTGGGAAGCCGAAGCTGCTGTAAAAAAAGCGCGTGTAACTATTGCTGAAGCTATCAATGCAACTCCCGAAGAAATCGTTTTTACAAGTGGTGCAACGGAAGCAAATAATTTAGCTATTAAAGGTGTTGCAGAAGCTTATTTTGCCCAAGGTCAACATATTATTACTTTAGAAACCGAGCATAATGCAGTTATCGATCCCTGTAATTATTTAAAAACTCTTGGCTTTGAAATTACATTTCTTCCCGTACAAAAAGATGGAATTATTAATCTCAAAGATTTAGAAAAAGCCTTTCGTGACGATACTATTTTAGTCTCAATAATGGCAGCTAATAATGAAATTGGGGTTTTACAACCGTTAGCAGAAATTGGGGCAATGTGTCATGAACGCAATATCATTTTTCATTCAGATAGCGCTCAAGCGATCGGTAAAATACCCCTTGATGTACAAGCGATGAATATTGACTTAATGTCACTCACAGCACATAAAGTTTACGGAGCAAAAGGTATCGGCGCTTTATACGTGCGTCGTCGTAATCCCAGAGTTAATCTGGCTTCCCAGCAACATGGTGGCGGACATGAACGGGGAATGCGATCGGGTACATTATATACACCGCAAATTGTGGGATTCGGTAAAGCAGTAGAAATTGCTCTGCAAACCCAAGCAACAGAGAATGCATATCTAACTCAACTTAGACAAAGTTTGTGGGAACAGCTTTCGCAACTAACAGGAATTCATCTCAATGGACATCCGACCCAAAGATTAGCGGGGAATCTGAACGTCAGCGTTGAGGGGGTAGACGGTTCAGCATTACTATTAGGATTACAGTCAGTAATGGCAGTTTCCTCCGGTGCGGCTTGTTCGTCAATAAGTACTGCACCTTCCCACGTTTTAACAGCATTAGGTCACTCTGAAAAACTAGCTTATGCTTCCGTGCGCTTCGGTATCGGTAGATTCAATACAGCAACGGAAATCAATAAAGTTGCAGAACATTTTATTTCCACAGTTGAAAGTTTGCGAAAACAAGCTGTGATGATTTAGATATTGATTATTGATAGATACACAATATTTAAAGCTTACTTCCTAGGGAAATCAGCCTCGACTAATCGGAATTTCAATTACGAACTCTTTACCTTCTGCTGAGGACTCATAATACAACTTCCCGTAATGTTTATCTACTACAATTTGATAGCTGATAGATAAACCCAATCCCGAACCTTTGCCGACTTGTTTGGTTGTAAAGAAAGGGTCAAATATTTTAGACTCAATTAATGGTGGAATTCCCGAACCGTTATCAGCAATACGAATTATAATATTACTATTTCCAGATAATTCTGTAGAAACTCGAATTTGAGGAATGAAAGTTTTATTGTTCTTGACTTCATCTTCTAAAGCATCGATCGCATTAGCCAAAATGTTCATAAATACTTGATTCAATTGTCCTGCATAACAATCAATTTTGGGTAAGGAAGAATATTCTTTAATTACCTCAATTTCGAGATAATTCGGTTTCAGTCTCAAACGATTATGGAGAATTAATAGAGTACTATCAATTCCTTCATGAATATCAACTTTTTTAAATTCTGATTCATCAAGTCGAGCAAAATTACGCAATGATAAAACTATTGCTTTGATTCTTTCAGTACCGTTTTGCATCGAATCAAACAGTTTAACAAAGTCTTCTTTAATAAAATCTAGCTCTACCGTTTCTATTTCCTTTTGTATTTCCTTCGCTGGATCGGGATAGTATTTCTGATAAAGTTCAATGATTCTAACTAAATCTTGAGCGTATATACTCGCAGGAATTATATTACCATAAATAAAGCTGACGGGATTGTTAATTTCATGGGCTATACCTGCGACCATTTTACCAAGAGCAGACATTTTTTCGCTTTGGATTAGTTTTGACTGGGTACATCGAAGTTCATCAAGAGTTAATTCTAAATCTTTTGCTTTTTGTCGTAGTAAAGCTTCTGATTGTCGTAAGGCAATTTCTGCCATCGATTCACTAATTCTCTTGTTGAGTAAAAGAAAATTATTGCTTGCTTCAGAACGAATTTTTAAACGTAAAAGAATCATAGCATCAGAAGTAGGAGAAGATGGTTGAATTAGCGCACCTTCACTACGACAAGTTAAATTTTCGTTATGCTGATAAAAATTCAAACATCCAAGCAGCATTTGCCGAGTTCTTGAACAAGCTTGTAAATATTGACTAACTTTCTCAACCGGGTCGGAAACTAAATCAAATAGCTTTTTTTGCTGTATTTCTTTAGTGGTTAAGCCTAACATTTTAGTTACAGCTTTGTTAATAGCTAAAATTTCACCTTCAACGTTGAGGAGTAACATCGCTTCTGGTAAAACGTTCGCTATTTCAAGAAATTGTTCTGAAGTTATTAAAGATTTTTCCCTTAACATTTATGTCCAGTATTAATTAGTTTAAATAATTTGCAGTCATTATTACACCGAAAGTATAATAATGCTAAACACTCCAATCAAACTTATGAAAAAGCTTAGTTTGTTATACCCTTTACTAGCAATTATTCTTCCCTGTTACTTGGTCAAAAGTATCCTTTACCCTTTAAAATACTCTCTCCCAACTGCTTCTTCCGCTTCTTCGCTGTGTTCTAAATAAACTACAACTCTGCATCCAGAATTACCATTAGCAATAGTTTCTTGCAACTCAACTTTTGCGTAACCGAGATTATCAGCAGCTATCGAACCAAAAACATTGGAGGTCATCATACACATTGAAGGACGACCTTTAACTTTTTCCCCGAAGGGACAAACACGGTTGCCAAAAACAATTTTTTTATCGCTCTCTTCGATGATGTAAAAGTCACCTTGGATGCGTTTTTTTAAGTCAACTAAAACTTCAGCAACTTGCTCTCGTGAAAGATTTGATAATTTGAGAGCAGATTTATATTCTTGATCGATTTGTCTACCCATTGTTTGACCGACCACGCTAATAAATCCGGAAGCTTCTTCCAAACCAACCAAATCCTCTAACGTTCCAGATAGTTCTCGAATTAAGGTACTGAAAAATCCTTCTCGTTCTAATGGAACGTCTAAATTATTTATCGAGGTATCTGTAACTGTAGATTTAATCATAATTACTTATGCTCTCTTTTTTCTAAACAACTATAGGACTCAGACACAAATTACGTAATTAAATCATTGAGTGAAACCAAATTTACCTAACGTAATATTAAAATTCTCTCGGTGGTACGTTTTAGTACAATGGAAAATCTTAATGTTAGTCCTGAATTATTTAAGGTGATTTAGTTTTATGGTTCCCAAAAATATTCCGGGAATAACATTTACGGTCTAATTTTTGTAAATAAATTAAATCTAAAATCAAACTCTCAAGGAAGAAAATCTATTTTTGTCCAAGCTGATGGTTCAGAGAGACTAAAAGCATCAGAATTTATCCTTTACCCGGAGGAATATACAAGCAGGAAAATTGCATCCTCCCTAAGCTAGATTAAAATACCGATCTATGTTGATATTAGTCTAATAAATAATTTAATACTTTGTATTAATACTTGTACTAGTATCTACAAAATAACTGATACTACAAAGCTTCCAGGTTGTTTGCCACTTTCTAGAATAGCTAAAAACGTATTAATTTGAGAATTAGAAAGTCAAGGGAAAAATATATTTACGTAAAATGACTTAGTTGATAATGCTCTAAATTCAGGATTTATTCGGGATTTTACACTTAAAATAAAGCTTGTAAATTGTAATTATATGCAATTTTTTTTTAGTAAAAAAGTTAATTTATGACCATTTATTTTCAAAATTAACCATTTTAGACTTTAAACAACTTAAAAATATTACTTGTAACTAATATTGCTTTGTATCTAAAGAATACTTAATACCGCGATAATTCAGTATGACCTCGGTTTAAACTATTATTTTTTTATTAAAGAATCATTGCAGATTCAAATAATTCAGTTAACGGCAAAGTACTTTTAAACACCTTGAGCATTTTTTACAAGGCTTTTTGAAGGGAATGTCGCCATAAATAATCATTAATGGGGTAACAAAAATGGCAGAAGTCCTTGCATTGAATGAGAAAGTGTTGCAAGAAGTCGTCGGTTTGCCATTACGTAACGATAATGATGTTGACAACTTTTGGGAAAGGGAAATTAGACCGCTATTTAATTTAGAGACTTTATTTTTTAGAGTTAAGACCTTAGATGGAAACTACGTTAACTACGTTAATCTAGATAATGGTGCTACAACCAATCCCTTTGCACAACTCAAGCAGTATGTCAATGAAAAGCTAGACTCTTATGGTAGCGTGCATCGAGGTTCCGGGCAAAAATCGATTATCACTACGCAAGAATACGATTCAAGTCGAGACGTTATCCGAGATTTTGTCGGTTCTAGCCCAAATAACTATGTAATTTTTTCAAAAAATACTACGGAAGCCATTAATGGAGCAGCTACGCTCTGGGCTAAAAGACCTGGTAAAATCTTAGTCTCGGACATCGAACATTCTTCAAACTTGCTACCTTGGGTAACTAGAGATGAAGTAGTTCAGTACAGAACCCGACCAGATGGAAGTGTCGATCTAGCTGAAATCGAAAATATTCTCAAAGCACACCAACAGAAATCAGAAACTGAGCAGATCAAGTTGCTGACCATGACTGGTGCTTCGACAATTACCGGGTACAGACCACCGATTTATGAACTAGCAGCTTTAGCACATCAGTACGGTGTGAAAATGTTTGCTGACGTGTGCCAATTAATTCAGCACGAGCAAGTAGATATGCGTCCCGATGATGACCCAAGTCATTTGGATTTTGTGGCTTTCTCCGGACACAAAATGTATGCTCCTTATGGAACGGGAGTTTTATTAGGACCAAAAGAATTTTTTGATGATTCTTATCCCTATCAAATTGGTGGCGGTAACTTACCATACATCACCAGAAACTTAGAAATTAAACGTTTTTTCACAGAACGAGCGCACGACCCCGGAACACCCAACGCAATGGGTGCGATCGCGATTGCTAAAGCGATTGAAATTATCGAAAAACTCGGACGCAAGCGAATTGCTAACTACGAGCATTCTTTGGTTGAATACACATTCGCTCGACTGCGACAGATTCCCGGTGTCAAGGTACATATTAGCGGAGAAGACATAGCTCACGTTATTCCTTTTGATATTGATGGGTTTGATGGACGTTTGGTAGCGGAAATCCTCGCGCAGGAATTTGGAATTGGAGTTAGGGCTGGGGCTTTCTGTACCTATGAATATATCCGCAAGCTGAAAAATATTTCTGATGAGCGAGATTTAGAAATTGCTGCGGAAGTTGAAAGCGGAATTACCCGCAATATTCCGACAATTATTCGGGCAAGTTTCGCCGTGTACAATACCTCTGAAGATTGCGATCGCTTTTTGTATGCAATTTCAACTATCGCTCGTAACAAAGCTGAACACTATCTATCATCCTACAAACAGGATGAAGCTACTGGTGTTTGGACTGTCAAAGATTCTAATTAATAATAAATTATTAATGTAGAGACGTAGCACTGCTACGTCTCCTTCCTTTCCAAATTCTAGATAATGTTAAGAACATCGAGGATAATAGCTTGAGCAATGACTTTGACCAAGAGGATTATCTGCGATCGCGAGTTGATGAGTATATCTGGCAAAAAAGCAAAAACAACGGTTTATCTCGTCAGCGCTTTCTACAAATATTAGCCAGTATCGGAGGTGCAGCTTTTGGGGGATTGGCTATACCTGCATCTGCTCAAGGTCAGCAAAAAAACTTTAATAGCGAGAGCAGAATAATTAAGCCATTACCACCAGGATATATTTCTCACACTAGTGGCAGTTTGGAGATGAACTGGGAAGCGATGTATGGACGCGGTTATCTAGTCCCAAATGACTGGTTTTACGTTCATAACCGCAGTAAACCTGTGGCTTTTGACCCGTCTACTTGGCGTTTGCGAGTTGGAGGTACGGGTATCGGTACTCATGAGTTTACTTACGATGATATTGTTGGTATGCCCTCAATCTCGGTAACAAGTGCGATCGAGTGTGCTGCAAATGGGCGTATTTTCTTTGAGGAAGTTTACAATAAACCGTTTTCTGGAACCCGGTGGAGACTGGGTGCAATTGGTGTCGCTGAATGGACTGGAGTTCCACTCGGTTTGCTATTAGAACGGGCTGGATTGAAATCGAATGCGGTGGATGTCTTAATTCAAGGGAAAGATGTGGATTCCCTCGATTCAAAGGGAACGAAAGCTAAATACAGCTTTGTGGTACCAATTGCAAAAGCCAAAATGGATAATTCGTTGATAGTCTATGCAATGAACGGCGAACCTCTACCTATAGATCACGGTAGTCCATGTCGGGCAATATTTCCCGGTTGGGCTGGAAACGCGAATGTGAAATGGATTGAGCGAATCGCAGTTTCTTCTGAGCCGATATATAGCGAGTGGATTGCTAAACAAGCATTCCTCCGAGGTGCGGACTATCCAGCAAAAGGTGAATTAATTACTTCGCTAAATGTTAAGAGTGCTTTTGAGTTAGCATGGCCAGCGACGCTCAAGGCTAAACCTTACTTGCTGCGAGGACGTTCCTGGTCTGGGAAAGGAAAAATTGTCCGTGTGGAAGTGAGTTTAGATGAGGGTCAAACTTGGCACATTGCACGATTGCGGGAACCTAATTTTCCCTTTGCATGGGTGCGGTGGGATGTTGATTGGAATCCAGTTCCAGGGGAATATTCTTTACAAGCTCGCGCTACAGATAATTTGGGCAATACTCAGCCTTTAACAGTTCCTTGGAATGATAAAGGATTGCTTTATGGAGCCGTTGTTAGTCATCCGGTTACGGTACAAGGTTAGAGGTCAAAGGTTAAAGGTTAGAGGTCAAAGGTTAAAGGTTGAAGGTCAAAGGTCAAAGGTAGAAGGTCAAAAGACCTGTATTTCAAATTTGGACCCAATTTTTCACAGAATATTTTATTTGACAAAATATACTTAATTATGATTGATTTTGTGTGGTTGATTTTGGCGGTTGGGGGGTTAATCAGCGGGATGATATCGGGACTGCTGGGAATCGGTGGTGGTATTGTGACAATTCCGTTGATGGTGACGTTGGGTTATACACCAGTTGAAGCGATCGCTACTAGTAGTTTGTTTATTGCGATCGCAGCGATTTCTGGAAGTGTTCAGAATTGGTTAATGGGTTATTTGAATTGGAAAAAAGTGATTTATTTAGGAATTCCAGCTTTTTTAACTACCGGAATTGGAGTCTATTTTGCTAATCGAATTCCACCCCACATTATCCTTTTTACTTTTGGAATTATCCTACTACTTAATATTTATTTGATAGATTTACGTAAACAATTAGCTGCTGTGGAAGTAAAAAATACAGAAGCAGTCGCATTTAACCCCATAATATCTAGAATTGGTACGGGAGGTTCGGCGGGAGTTTTAGCAGGTTTATTTGGTTTGGGTGGCGGTACAATTATGGTACCGATGCAAATGTTGCTTTTAAAAGAGGAAATTAAAGTAGCTATTCAAACAAGTCTTGGTGTCATTGTAATTACAGCTTTGGTTGCCTGTATTGGACATACTTTAAAAGGAAATATTTTATTTATTCCAGGTATAGTTTTAGGATGTGGTGGTATTTTAGGATCGCAGATTAGTACTCGGACATTACCAAAATTGCCGGATTCTACTGTAAGTCTTGTGCTACGAATATTCTTAGGAATACTTGCAATTTACATCTTTTGGGAAGCTTGGATCAACTATAAAATTATTAGTATATAAAGGCGATCGGCTATTAAAAGTAGTTAATAATTTTGTCTTTTTTTCTCTGTTCCTACTCCTTTATCTTATAACAACAATCAATTCTGAGCGATCGGAATTTCAATAATAAACTCTGTACCTTGTGCGGGTGAAGATTCACAAGATAATTTACCATGATGTTTATCTACTATAATTTGATAGCTAATAGATAAACCCAATCCCGTACCTTTACCAACTTGTTTAGTTGTGAAGAAAGGATCGAATAATTTAGACTGAATTGATTGCGGAATTCCCGAACCGTTATCAGCAATACGAATTAGAATATTGCTATTTCCAGATAATTCTGTAGAAACTCGAATTTGAGGAATAAAACTTTGATTTATTTTCACTTGATCATTTAATGCATCGATCGCATTAGCCAGAATATTCATAAATACTTGATTTAATTGTCCTGCATAACAATCAACTTTTGGTAAAGAAGCATAATCTTTTATTACCTTAATTTCGGGATGATTCGATTGCGACTTTAAGCGGTTATGTAAAATTAGTAGCGTACTATCAATACCTTCATGGATATCTACTCGCTTAAATTCTGCTTCATCAAGTCGAGAAAAATTCCGTAGTGATAGAACTATTTGTGTAATCCTTTCGGCTCCATTCCGCATCGAATCAAGTAGTTTCACAAAGTCTTCTTTAATAAAATCTAGTTCAACCGCATCGATTTCTGTTTCTATCTCTTTTACTGGGTTGGGATAGTATTTCTGATAAAGTTCGATAATTCTAATTAAATCTTGAGCATATTCGCAAGCAGGTTCGAGATTACCATGTACAAAGCTAACAGGATTGTTGATTTCATGAGCGACACCTGCAACCATTTGACCGAGAGAAGACATTTTCTCGCTTTGAATTACCTGGGCTTGGGTACGTTGCAGTTCTTGTAAAGTTTTCTGAAGAGATGCATTTTTATCATTTAATTCTATAGTTCTTAAATTAACTCGATGTTCTAAAGTTTGATTGCTTACTTCTAATTCTTCGTTTATTTCTTCCTGTTTTTTTAATAATAAAGCCACCTGTTTGGTCATGTAATTAAAGCTTTGAGCTAAAATACTAATTTCATCATTACCATCAATCTTAATTTGAGTCGAAAAATCTCCCGATGCTATTTTTTTTGTCGCGTTAGTTAAGTAGAGAATGCGGTTAGTTATCGAATGCGTAACTTGAATAACGACTAAACTGAATACAATTGCTCCAACAACAGAATAAATAATGATACTAACCCACATTTGCTGTTGATTTTGTTCTAAACTAGCCATAGGATTAAGCAATACTAATTTAGATTTTGTGCCGTTCAATCCCACAATCTTTACAGCATAGGCAATATAATTATTTCCAGCAATATTAACTTGTACTGGTAATGATTCAGTTGTAGGAGGCTGCCAAGAATTAATTTTGGCACTGGGTAAAGTGGATGCAGTGACGCGATTAGCTTGGAATTTAACCAAGTGTGGTTCTGTATTAGAACGGATACGAGTTAGAAACTCATCATCGATCGCAGTACCAACAATTACCCCACCTAATATTTTTTCAGTAGATTTTACTGAAGTTAAACCGATAAGCAGTGAAGCTTTATTGTCCTCGGTTGAAATCACATCAAAAAAATCCATCCCAATGCTAGCCGCTTGATTAACCGCAGCATTATTTATTTTGACCGAAATGAGTTTTTGCTGACGTACTTGTGCGAGAATTACGCCATTTGTATCGATAATTTTAATAAAATCTAGCTGTAATGATTCTTTCAGAGGTAATAAGTTTCTTAATAATGTAGCTTTATCTTTTTGTGCTACCAGTGGAGAAACTTCTTTAGAGTCTGCAACCCATCTGGCTTTGAGAAACAATAATTCTTTTTCCTGTGTAAAAGTATCTGTAACTAAAGAAGAAACTCCCTTTGTTTCTGCTTTGAGCTTTTCTTCTAAACGCTGAGTGAAAAAATAGCCGAAACTTATTGTCCCCATTGTCCAGATGCTCATAAAAACAAAAAGTAAAGGTAAAAGAATTTTGGTTTTTAGAGGGAGTTTTGAATAGGCTTGTTTTAACATCTGTGTTTATTTCTGAGTTGATGGTATAAAGCCAGAATTATTTAAAATTTCTACACCTTTTTCACCAAAAATAAAGTCTAAAAATTCTTGAGTTGTTGCGCTTGGTTGTTTACCTCGAACAATACCAATATGACGCACCATTTTATATTTCCCGGACTGAATATTCTCTTGGGTCGGTTCTACATTATTCAGACTCAAGCGGTTGACTGGTAATTTATTGGAAATAGTATAAGCAAGGGAAAAAGCCCCAATACTATAAGGAGTATTTTGCAAAGCGTTGATTAATTCTGGTTCGTGACGCATAATCGCGGCTTTTGGTGCATTTTCTAATTTCCCCAGGTAATACTCGCGTAAAAGCTTCTTTGCTGACTCGTCTTCTGGACGGTCTAAAACCACAATTTCCGCATTTGGTCCCCCTAATTCCCGCCAATTCGTCACCGCTCCACTATAAATTGCTTTTATTTGCGATGTTTGTAAGTTACTTACTCCCTTAACGCTCTCGTGAGTTGCTACTACTAATCCATCTGTAGCAAGTTCTTTATATATTGCAGAACCATCGTCTTCTTCTGGTTTCAATTTACGACTGATACTACCAACATCCACTAATCCTTTTTTGACCCCAGAAATACCACTTTCGGATTGGCTTTTGGGTAAAAAAATCAATTTAACGTTGGGATTTTGAGCCTCGTAAGCATCAGCTAACGTCTTAGTGGCTGCATGAGTACTGCTCGAACCAGTAATTTTTATTTCCTGTTGAGTCTTAATCTCTGCTTGGGTAGTGGTGTTAGAAGTGCAGCTAGGAAGACCTAGTAAGGCAGTCATCCCAAATACTACTGTAAATAATAGGTTTGGCTTCATTGAATTTGCTTTGAGATAAGATATGTAAACTAGTCACGAAGTTGTTCTAGTTATAGATTTCCCAAATTCGCCGGATAAATTGAGATATTCTCCTAATCTTTAGCTTTTCTTTAACACCTTATGACTTACTTATTATTCTTAAGCATCGGCTTCGCGATTATTTGGTTAGCGATAAATATAAAAGAGGAAGTTTATCGTATATCTGCTCTGATAATGGGAACTTTAATTTCAATTTGGGGTTTTTCTTTAAGCCCCACATCTTTTCAAGTATTAATTGAACTTGCGGGAGTTGTATCTGTATTTTCTTTTTGCGTCCGCTGTTGGAGTAAGGATTAAGATGGGGAATAGGTAATAGGTAATAGGTAATGGGTTAAAAAATATTAGTTAAACATTTATAATCCAGTCTAATATTTATTTATTACTCTTTAGCTTAATCACTTCTAACTATTCTCTTACTTAGCGAGTAATTTTAAAATTTACAATGGATTCTTATACATAATGTCAGTAATAAAAGAAATTAATCACGCGAATGCTTTAATTGTTGGTGCTAGTCAGGGGATTGGTTTGGGTTTTGTAAAAAGTTTATTGCCAGACAATAATATTGCTAAAATTTACGCAACCTATCGTAATGGCGATCGCGCGACGGAGTTAATCTCATTACAGAAGGAATATTCCCAAAAGTTAGTTTGTCTCTCGATGGATATTACCGAAGAGTCGCAAATATCTGCTGTTGTGGAACAGATCGGCAAAGAAACAGACAAGCTACATTTGGTAATTAACTGCATCGGAATTCTACATGAAGGGGAAATGCAGCCAGAAAAAAGCCTCCGACAAATTAATCCTGAAAATTTGATGCGCTATTTCCAGGTAAATAGTATCGGGGGAATATTATTAGCCAAACACTTACAGCCGTTGTTTAAACATAACGAAAAAAATATTTTTGCCTGTATTTCTGCCAAGATAGGAAGTATCGGGGACAACCGTTTAGGTGGTTGGTACGGTTATCGAGCATCGAAAGCAGCACTAAATATGTTTATGCGAACTACGGCAATAGAATATAGTCGAAGATGCCCCAAAACAATCGTAGTTACCTTACATCCAGGTACTACAGATACCAACCTTTCCCAACCCTTTCAACGCAACGTATCCCCAGAAAAGCTATTCCCCGTTGATCGCACTGTCAATCAATTACTGAGTGTAATCTCTAACTTGAAACCAGAAGATAGCGGCGAGTTTTTCTCCTGGGATGGTAGCCATTTACCGTGGTAACTTTGTGAAGATACAGGTAAATAATGTAGAGACGTTGCAGTGCAACGTCTCCCAAGATTTGATTCCCAACCGTAAATTTACCACCGTGTATATACAAACCTGTCATTTGCCTCAAATCCTATTCCTGCCATGTATATACAAATTACTCCTCATTCCCCAACCCTTCACCCCGTGCAAACATTTCAATCACTTCACTGCGGCTGAGTTGATGTTGCTCGGCAATTAAAGCCAATTTCTCCCAAGCTGTATCGGTAAGTCTCATCGAACGCAAGCGTTTTTGCTCGGTTTTATAATCCGACTCAAATTTACCCGAATCGCTACGATTACATCGATGGGATTTATGTTTTGTGGCTGAAACGCTTTGATTGCTGGTTAATAAGTAGATTAAATTATTAATCAATCTATCTTGGTCGATGGGCATGATATCTTTACCGTGTAGCACTTCACTTGTCATCACGAAATGCATGAATGTCCCCATGAATATTCTGGCTGCTACTTCTGTATCGGGTAAATTTAATTCCTGATGAGACTCGAAAAATTGGGTTAAATCCTGTAAAACCGATTTTTTAAAGTTATTTACGAAAGCTCTTGCTAATTGGGGAAAGCGTCCTGACTCTCCGATAATTATCCGTAATAATCCTAGCGCTTCTTCATCGCCCATCATCGCGAATAGCATACTGTTTGCTAAACGACGCAAAATAACCCTGACTTCTCCTGATGTCGATCGCGCTTTTTGGGGATTAAATACGGCTTGATATTTCTGTTTGATTAATCGCTCGATTAAAGCCAGAAATAAACTTTCCTTATCCTGAAAATGGCTATAAACCGTGGTTTTAGATACTCCGGCTGCTGCTGCAACTCCATCCATACTAGTAGCTGCAAAGCCATGTACTAAAAATTCTTGTATTGCTCCTTTGAGAATAGATTCGGCTTTTTCGGATAGTTGTGGTTGTTTCATGAGTTACGGAGTAGGAAGTAGGGAATTCATCCTTTAGTTAGATACCCCTTGACATTATTGTACTATACAGTATAGTTTATTAGTATAGCTAAACCGATTAGTACATTTTTTATTTTTATCATATCCAGGAGGCACCCAATGGTGCGCGATACAGCAGCTAATAATAACGATAATTTCTCGTTCAAACCTAATTCTCGGCAACTATTGATAATGGCGATCGCCGCAACAATTGCCGTGGGTGGTGTAACTACTTACAGGCAAGTTAAGACGGAATCGAATGCAGCAAAAGAAGCTCAGGTTGTTGTACCTGAAATTACGAAAATCACTGCTTTAGGAAGTTTAGAACCCAAAGGAGAGATTGTTAAGGTTTCCGCACCCACATCCAGCCAAGAAAATCGAGTCGAGCAACTGCTGGTTAAGGAAGGAGATAAAGTTAGTGCTGGACAAGTAATTGCGGTTCTTGATAATAAAGATAGACTGCAAGCGGATGTTGTTAAAGCCGAACAACAGGTAAAAATTGCCCAAGCTAATTTAGCAAAGGTGAAAGCAGGTGCAAAAAGCGGTGATATTACGGCGCAAAAAGCCACAATTGCCCGTTTGGAAGCACAATTAGAAGGCGATCGCGCTGGTCAAGCGGATGCGGTTATTCGGCTGCAAGCCCAGTTAGCAGGTGATATTGCCGCGCAACAGGCAACAATTGAGAGAATTCAAGCGGAAGTCAGAAACGCACAAGCCGAGTATCAACGCTATCAGCAGCTATATAACGATGGTGCTATTTCGCGGTCGATTTTTGATAGCAAGCGTTTGGGAATGGAAACAAGTCAGAAGCAACTGAGTGAAGCAAAGGCTGTTTTAACAAGAATTGAAGCCACAGGAAGCAAGCAAATTAGCGAAGCTCAAACTGCTTTGAAACGTATTAACGGTACCGGAAGCAAGCAAATCAGCGAAGCCGAAGCTACATTAAATAGTGTTTCTGAAGTGCGATCGGTAGATGTGCAGGCACAATTCGCGGAAGTTAAGGATACTATAGCGGCTGTAAATCAGGCAAAAGAGAAGCTCAAACAAGTGTACGTGCGGAGTCCCCAAGCTGGTGAGGTGTTGGAAATACATACTCGTGCAGGGGAAGTAGTTTCCAGTGACGGAATTGTCGAGATTGGAAAAACCAGTGAGATGTATGCAAAAGCGGAAGTTTATCAAACAGATATTAGTAAAATAAAAGTCGGACAAAAAGCCAAGATTACCAGTAATTCTTTACCAAATGAATTGCAGGGAGAAGTGGAATGGATTGGTTCCAAAATCCGTCGTCAAACAGTTATCAATACCGACCCTAGCGAGAATATTGATGCAAAAGTTGTAGAAGTTCGCGTGCGTTTGGACGATCAATCTAGCGAGATAGCGAGCAAGTTTACCAATTTGCAAGTTGAGGTGGAAATTAGTAAGCAGTGAGCAATTGAGTAAATGGCTCAAATTAAAAACCTCACCCTCAATCCCCTTGGTAAGGAGAGGGAAGCTGGAAGCAAATGAGGTCTTCTTATTTTATCTTTAATTACATCTGTTTACTTAGCAAAGAATAATCAATCTAAAATCTAAAATTATATTATGACTGGGTTTATTGCACAATTACGGCGGCGCACTCCTTTGGGATGGCTGCAATTAAATCATGATAAAGGTAGGCTATTAGTAGCACTTTCTGGTATTGCTTTTGCTGATGTTTTAATGTTCATGCAGCTTGGTTTTCAAGGGGCTTTATTTAATAGTAATACTCGTTTGAATAGGACTTTAGAGACAGATATTGTATTGATTAGTCCTAAAGCTAAGAATATGCAGAGTTTATCTACATTTTCAAGACGAAGACTGTATCAAGCAAAAGATATAACTGGGGTTAAATCTGCTGAACCCATGTATGTCAGTGTTGTCAAATGGAAAAATCCCCAAACTAAGCAAGAAACTTCGATTCAAGTGTTAGGAATTGAACCAGATCGACCGGCTTTAAATTTACCGGAATTAAAGCAGGAATCGTCGTTACTCAAGTTACCAGATACTTACTTATTTGATAGAGGAACCAAAGGGAAATATACAGAAGTTATCGCTGATATTGAGCAAGGTAAAACCGTGAATACGGAAATTGAAGGACGTACCATAGACCTAAGAGGATTATTCTTTTTAGGAACTTCCTTTGGTGCGGATGGTAATTTAATTACTAGTGGAGATAATTATTTAAGATTGTTTCCCAAACGTCAAGCTAGCAGCATTAATTTAGCTTTGATTAACGTCAAACCAGGTTATGACCCTGTAGAAGTCGCGAAAGACTTGAAATATCGGTTTCGAGATTTTGACGACATTAAAGTTCTTACCCATGAAGAATTTATTCAATTTGAAATAGACTTTTGGTCGAGGGAATCTCCCATTGGTTTCATCTTTACTTTGGGTACCGCAATGGGATTTATTGTAGGGGTAATTATTGTTTATCAAGTACTTTCAACCGATGTTAATGCTCACATGAAAGAATACGCGACATTCAAAGCAATGGGATATCGCAATTTCTACTTATTAGGTGTAGTATTTGAAGAAGCATTGATTTTAGCACTACTAGGTTTTATACCGGGTTCTGTACTACCTTTAGGACTCTACCAACTAACAAAGCAAGCAACAAATTTACCGATCGCGATGACCCTAGCACGAGCAACCACAGTATTTATCTTAACCGTAATTATGTGTGCTATCTCCGGCGCGATCGCAACTCGTAAAGTCCAGTCAGCAGACCCCGCTGATATGTTTTAATAGTTAGGAGTTAAGAGTTAGGAGTTAGAAATTTAAAGCTCGTAATTATATTACCTCTAACCTTTAACCTTTGACCTTTGACCTTTGACCTCTAACCTTTGACCTATTCTTTAATATGTCTTCTGTAATTTCTATTCAAAATCTTGACCATTTTTTCGGTAAAGGAAAGCTCCGCAAGCAGGTATTATTTGATATCACCTTAGAAATAAATGCTGGTGAAATCATCATTATGACGGGACCTTCTGGTTCTGGTAAAACGACGCTGTTAACCTTAGCCGGAGGTTTGCGATCGGCTCAATCTGGTAGTTTACACGTATTGGGTCAAGAACTATGCGGTGCTAGTGCGAGAAAGTTGACGCAAGTCAGACGCAATAACGGTTATATCTTCCAAGCGCACAACTTACACGGCAGTTTAACAGCTTTGCAAAACGTGAGAATGGGTTTGGAAGTACATAAAGACATTTCCACAGCCCAAATGAGAAATCGTTCGATTGAAATGCTCGAAGCGGTAGGATTGGGTGAACGTGTAAATTATTACCCGGACGACCTATCGGGAGGACAAAAGCAAAGAGTTGCGATCGCTCGTGCTTTGGTAGCTGAACCAAAAATCGTCCTTGCTGACGAACCGACAGCAGCATTAGATAAAAAATCCGGTCGTGATGTGGTGGAATTGATGCAGAGTCTAGCAAAGGAAAAAGGCTGCACGATTTTGTTAGTTACTCACGATAACCGCATTCTTGATATCGCCGATAGGATTATATACATGGAAGATGGACGTTTAGCGAATAATCCCGATGTTGTTACTAAAGTTGCCTAATTGTGATTTTTAGAAGTTGTGATAATTCAAAATCTAAAATCTAAAATTAATTAGATTTAATTACAGGTACCACTCGTCGTTGAAAAGGTAATTCTAAATGATCGCTAAGTTCTTCGATCAGCCATTCTAATTCCGTTTGAGTTATTCCGGTAAGTTTGTATTGCTTATTTCCAGCCCAAACAATAATTGTGGGTGAAATTTCTTTATAAATAGTTTTCCTTTTGGAACTTGTGTTTTCTTGGAGAAAAGAGTTGGTATATTCCAACTTAATTATATCTTTACGGAGAGATGGGCGGGGTCTTTTGAATTTAAAACCGAAAATTTTGTAGATTAGAGAAATTTTATTTTTATCTATAACCAGCCGAGTTTCTCCATATAATTCAAATATAAATTCTGCCCATTGAAAAAATCCTATCCAAACAATAGTTAATGAAATAAGCCATCCAAACAGCGGGAAATTCCTAAAAACCATGAGGAAACATAGTCCAATAAAAGTAGACAATAGATAACTTATTAGTTTTATTGCTGAACTAAAAATCCATCCCGGTTCTGGCTTAATAATTTCTATGTTCTCAGCAGTTTTGTTTAATTTAATTTTGGTATCAAATGGTTTAATTGCGGTATAGTTGGCAAAACTTAAATTAACTTTATCTGGTTTTTGCAAAGTTTCTAAAGCTACTTGAGCCGAACTAAACCTTTTTTCTTGACTCGGTTCTAATACCTTTTTCAACCAATTAGTAAAATGCCGACTTAGTTGGGTTTTCTCCTCAAACTGAATTTGTAAATCTTTTTGAGGTAAATCTGCTGGATGAGTTCCAGTTGTCAGATAAATTAAAGTTGCTCCCAAACTGTACAAATCGGAAGTAGGAACAGCACGTCCACCAAAATGTTCTGGTGACATATAACCGTAAGTTCCGACAACAGTTAAAGTACCACCTTCAACAGTGGTAATATTCTGTACCGAGCCAAAATCGACCAAATAGACTTCACCAACGCTATTCCCCGAACGGTTGGTCAGTAAAATGTTGCTGGGTTTGATATCGCGGTGGATAATTGAGGGATTGCGATCGTGTAAATAAATTAAAATATTTAATAGCTTTTCGGCGATTTCTTTTAACTCAGCTTCGTTGAAAGTACGTCCCGTTTTAACTTGTTCTTCCAACGATTTTGCATCAATATAGCTTTGAACTAAAGCAAAACCTTTAGTATCGGGTGAATCGACCTCAAAAAAATCGAGATATTGGGGAATCGTAGGATGAGATAGATTTTGTAAAATTTGCGCTTCTCGTTCAAATAGTTTTAAGCTATCCCATTCAAAATCGCGATCAAGCTTGAGTAACTTGACCACAACTAAATTTTGAGTTTGATTATCTAACGCTAAATACGTATATCTTCCTGGTTTTTTGCCAAGTTGCTCTTGGATCGAATAACGGGAACCGAATATGTCACTTTTCATATTTTTTCTTAAAGTAACTTTTTGCGATATTAAAACTTCTACACTTTATTTTTGTTAAATTACTTAAACCGCACTATTAGATAATGTGATACTAGCTTGAATTAAATTGTTCCAAGTACATATATCTGTTATAGCAGTAATAAATTATCTGTGAGAATTTCGCGAATCCGGTTTGTTAAACAATACTTTCACTACATTTAAAAGATTGAGTATAAATAAAAACTGAGTAAATATAACTTAAAGCCGGATATATGAGGAAAAATAATTGCCAATCTCCGAAGAAACCAACCAAGGTTGATAGTTATTTATGCAGGACGTTTAGCAGTTAAACTTTCTTTAGTTCGCGATAAAATAATTAGGTATCACTATCAAGAATTAGTAGTTGTACAAATAGCTTTTTAGAACCATTTAAATTATGCCCCTGCAAGAAGAGATAGACAAAACAAGGCAAGAAATTCGTACAGATGGATATTCCATGTCTATCGGTGAATGGATTAGCCTTTATCAAAATAATGAAATTGATATTCATCCCAGTTTTCAAAGGTTTTTCCGTTGGTCTGACCATCAAAAGTCAACTTTCATAGAGTCAATTCTTTTAGGTATACCAATTCCCCCAATTTTTGTTAGCCAAAGAGATGATGGGATTTGGGATGTTGTTGATGGTGTTCAAAGATTGTCTACTATATATGAATTCATAGGTATTTTAAAAACAGATGCTGGAGAACAAGATAAATCGACCGTAGCTTTGCAAAAAACCACTTACTTACCTTCTTTAGAAGGCAAAAAATGGGACGATCCAAATGACAAAGATAATTCTCTTACTCAAGCACAGCGTTTATTAATTAAGCGAGCCAAAATTGCAGTTAACATTGTTGAAAAAGAAAGCGATGAAATGGTTAAATACGAACTATTTCAAAGACTGAATACAGGAGGAGCCATCGCTACACCTCAAGAAGTAAGAAATTGTATTCTCTTAATGTTAAATAAAGATTTATATGATTTGATGCGATCGCTTGCTAATTATGAATCATTCATAAGTTGTATTGCTTTAAGCGATAAGCTTTATGAAGAGCAGTATGATATGGAATTAGTCTTACGTTTTATTCTTCTTTTTGATAAAGATGAGGAAAGCCTTAAACAGTTGAAGGGAGATGTCAGCGTTTTCCTTACAGACGGAATCCGTGAAATGGCTCGTAATAAAAAATTAGATTATGGCCATATAGAAAAAGCTTTTAAAAAAACATTTGATGTTCTGAATGAATCTTTAAGTGACGAAAGCTTTAAGAGATACAAACCCGAACAAGATAGATTTCTTGGAGGCTTTTTATTATCAGCATATGAGGTAATAGCATTAGGAATTGGATACCACTATCAAAATCCACCTGAAAAAAAGCAAATAATTTCTCAGGTCAAAAGTATTTGGTCAAATTCAATTTATCAGGAATCGTCGGGAGCAGGAAAAAATGCTGCAAGACGTTTACGTCATCTTATTCCTCTTGGTAGAAAGGTCTTTTCTCCCCAATGAAGCTTAGAACTGCTGAACAGCTAATTGATAGACTATCTGAGGAGCTTATTTGGCGAAAAAAAGAGCTTTCAGAAGTTAAATCATTGATAGAAACTAAATTTTCTATTTCTAAACATAACGCATTAATTCGTAGTGGGATATGTCTTCTCTATGCTCATTGGGAAGGTTTTGTTAAATTAGCTGCAAATTCCTATCTTGAATACGTTAGAATGCAAAAACTTTGCTATAAAGACCTTGCTAGTAATTTTTTGGCTTTAGCAATGAAAGAAAAACTTAATCAAGTGAAAGAGACGAATAAACCTTCATTATATATACCTGTTTGTAATTTTTTTTTGGACGAATTAAATCAAAGATGTGAGCTACCGAAAGATGTAATTTCTACCGCATCAAATCTCTCTTCTGAAATTTTAAAAGAAATAACTAGTATCTTGGGAATTGATTTTTCACCTTACTCAACAAAATCCGTATTAATAGATACCAAGCTTTTAAAGACAAGAAATGAAATTGCCCACGGGGAATATTCAATATCTGATAAAGAAGAATATTTAGAGTTACATACAGAAATAATTGCAATGCTTGATATATTCCGTAACCAGATCGAAAATGCAGCTATTAATGAAGACTATATACGAAATTAACTGTCATTGAATTTAAAAAAAATTGATGTTTTATATATGGTTTTATAAAATTGAATATTCGCGTTTTAATACTAAATCTATGAAGACGTTACAGTGTAACGTCTCTACATGAGGTATTTGTGTGTAAACAGGATTAAAAAAATTAGACTTTACTGGAATGTATTTGACGCTGACTAACAATAATCATCCCTTTATGTAAAGCTTCTAAACGTGTATTAACTGGATTTTGTTCTAGGACTCGTCGCAAGATTTTTAAACGTCGCAATCGGTCTTCTACTATGCCGATAGCTCCGACAAGATACACTGTTCGTCGATTTTCGTAGGCTTCTTTAACGATATTTTCTATAGCTAAAGTTGCAGTCACACCAACATAAGGAACTTCGCTTAATTCTAAAATTAGAACATCGTAATCTTCTACAATTGACATTTGCTGTGAGATGGCTTTTGCTGCACCAAAACTCATTGGGCCACCAAGACGAAATAATAAAATCCGACCATTGGCTTGGCTTAAAATCAGTTCTTCTTCAACACTCAAACGCAATTTGTGATTATTTCCGTTAGGAATTGTTACTGCTTGAACTTCTTTTGCCTGTAAGTCGGATAAACGCTTGAGAGTTAATAAATTAGCACAAAATACTCCAACCCCTACAGCAGTAATTAAATCCACAAAAACTGTGAGAAATAACACACAATACATTAATGCGGTCGCCCGGATTGAGATCGTATGGGCGCGTTTAAGAAAACTCCAATCGATAATATCTATACCAACTTTGATTAAAATACCCGCTAAAACCGCATTAGGGATGTTTTCGGTTAATTTCCCAGCACCTAGAACAATTATCAATAAAACTAAAGCGTGAACCATTCCTGAAATTGGAGTTTTACCCCCAGCACGGACGTTAACAACGGTTCGCATTGTTGCACCCGCACCCGGTAATCCTCCGAATAAACCGGCGAATAAGTTACCGATTCCCTGTCCGATTAATTCTTTATCGGAATCATGAGTTGTGCGAGTAATATTGTCCGCAACTAAGGAAGTTAACAGCGAATCGATAGACCCCAAAGTTCCCAACATCAAACCATAACCTACCATGTCCTGTATCTGGTCTAGTTTGAATAGGGGTAAATGCAGCTTGGGTAAACCTGTGGGAATTTTACCGATGACTGGAATATTACTATCAGGAAATATAAAAACAGAAATCAGCGTACAAACGACTAACGCTAATAAAGGTGCGGGAATAATCCGATTTAGTTTTGGAGGGGAACCGAATACTATAATCAGCGTTAAAATAGCTAAACCCGTTGCGACTGGGTTGGGATTCGCGATGAATTTAGACAAATTTTGCAGCGATTGGACTACATTCGCAGAACCTGGATATCCGAAAAACGGTCCGATTTGGATAAATAAAATAATAAATCCAATTCCCGACATAAAGCCGGAAATTACCGTATAAGGCATCAAAGTGATATATTTGCCCAAACGCAACAATCCAAAAAGGATTTGAAATACTCCCCCCAACATCACCACAGTAAAGGCGATCGCCAAACCCGTTTCTGGATTTTTGTTAACTAAGTTACCAAATACCGTTGCCATTACCACTGTCATCGGACCTGTGGGACCGGAAATTTGCGCTGGAGTTCCACCAAATAATGCTGCAAAAAAACCGATAAAAACAGCACCGTACAGCCCCATAATCGCTCCGTCATCTGGTGATACTGAAACCCCAAATGCTAAAGCTAAGGGTAAAGCAACAATTGCAGCAGTCAAACCACCAAATAAATCCCCGCGCAGGTTCCTAAAATGTAAGCCGTGAACAAGTTGCATAGAGATTACGAGTTAGTTAAGAGTTAAGAGTTAGGAGTTGTTGAGCCTTTAGCTTATCTCTAATTTAAAATCCAAAATATACACGGATATTGCTTAAATTGCACCGTGCTATTTAATAAAAAATATTTTATTTATTTCATCTAAATCTATTCAGTTATATAAAAAAATGGTATTTTGCTGTAAACATAAATAAAGTTTACAGCGAACTAATTGATTATTTACTTTTGTCGGAAAAAATACTTTTAAATATTAATTATCTGTCGCTGATGTTATTTGTATATATTTACCTATTCCCAATTTCCAATGCCCCATTACCAATTACCAATTCATAAACTAAATTCAGCAACATCATCTTCATCAACTTCTGTATTATCGCCTAATGTAGTAGGTTGAAATTCAGAATCATGGATGATCTTACCTAAACTAATCTGGGGATTTTGATGCAAGATACTCAACACGCTGATGAAATCGCGGACAATTTCGCCGGGAGTAAGTAAAGCTTCAGCCCCCAAACGATTAACAATTTCTGTCACAAATTCTTTTAAATCTTTAGTCGTCAAAGCTTTTTTATAGCTGTAGTTAAGAGCGTGAATATCGGCTAATCTCTCTAATAATGTTAGGATTTCTGATTCGCTCAAAGGATTCAACTTCATTACAGGTCCGTTGAATTCCTGTACTCCTGCTTTGGCAACAAAACGACTTTCTTTAGTACGTCTTCTCCACGCTGAATCTGAAAATAAACCCCGATTTGGGTCTTCTAAAAACTTTACCGTTCCACCGATAATTACGCCTAAATGTTCGGCTTTACACTGCATTGTATCGTTAAAAATTCCTAACAATCTATTATAGTTTTTCTCGCGACTAACTGTAGGCGAAATTTGATACAAATGCACTGCTTCATCTAACAAAACCAACAAACCTTTATAACCAATTTCAGCAACAAATTTAGCGAATAACTTAACGTAATCATACCAACTTTCATCGTCAATAATTACCCGTACTCCTAAAGCGACTCTTGCTTCAGTTTTAGTATTAAATTCTCCTCTCAACCACCGCAATGCAGCATTTTTTAAATCGTCATCATCCGAACGATATCCTCTCCAATAAGCGACAATTACGCTACCAAAATCAAACCCGTGGACTAAATCTTCGATATATTGAACTACTTCTCTAATTTTGGTTTCTACTGTATCGTCAAAACCTTCATCCAACGGACGCATTCCGCTTTCTTGGGCTACTTCCTGCTGAATTTTATTGATCCATCCTTCCAAAATGGAAACCAAAGCACCACCATCGGGACGAGTTTTTGTAGCAAGACGACTCATTAATTCTCGATAAGTAGCCAAACCTTCATTATTAGTTCCCGCTAATCGTCTTTCCAAAGATAAATCGGCATCGGTGACGACAAAACCTAACTCCATCGCTCGATTACGAATAAGTTGCAGCATAAAGCTTTTACCGGAACCATAATTACCAATTACAAACCGAAATGCTGCTACTCCTTCGGCAACATCTTCGATATTTTTTAAAAGGCTATTTAATTCCTTTTCTCTACCTACTGCAATATGTTCTAATCCAACTCTAGGTACTACTCCCGCACCTAAAGAGTTTATCAAAGCTGTAGATACTTTTTTAGAGATTTTTGGCTTTGTCATTCGATTTTAGATTTTAGATTACCCTGCGGGAAGACGCTTCCGCGTCAATAGATTTTAAATTTTGGATTTTGTAGTATAACTTATGCTGGTAGATACTATATAGCACATCCGCAGTAATGAACCTAATTAATCATATAGCATTCCTCAATCTAATCATAGATTGTAAAGAAAGCGGGAATTGTCTATGGGATTTTTTTGAGAATTCAAAACTTCGCTTATTTGAGTATAATGAATTTCTTTATTCTTTTTATATTCAAAATTATGATTCAACTACTTGGTGAGTTTTTGCTCGGGGCTATTTTGTGGATATTTGCCGAAATAATATTCTATGGGCTGTGCTACTTTACAGGTAAACTCTTAATTCATTTGGTAACTTTTGGGAAATATTACCCTGGTGATGTGATTAAAAAGAAAGAACTACGTAAATCTCAAAGAGCTAAAGGTAGAAAATTTACTTATATAAAAGATAAGAGGAAATATATAAGTTTTGAGACTGTATCATTGATTGGTCTGATATTTTGGGTAATAGTTGTATTAATATCATTGGCATTTATTTCTTACTCAGCATAAGCCTAGCTTTAGTTTAAATAAAATAATTTAGTGACTCTTCAGCCTTCCTTAACTAGAAGAATGTTCTTTACTCTTAACCTCTTCAGACATCGCAATTAATTTTTGAATATTCTGCTGGTATTCTTGATAAATTTGGGGAATATCGTTGCTCGTGGAAATAATTAATTCGCCAATTGTATCTTGAGCGCGTCCGTTGATAGAATCAATTAACAAACTTGGCATTGTAATATTTTCTTCAGCTATCTTTTTAATCGCAGAATTAGGATCGTCTCCTAATACTGCTTTTAAGACTTGAATTTCATGTGCTGGTAAATTTTGCAGCAAATCCTGCCAATATGAAGGTAATTCTGACGATGTACTCTCTGTTGGTTCAATGGTAATTGTTTCGATCAAGTCAGCAAAAGGAAATTCTGTTTCTTCCTGTTCTTGAATCACCGATGGTTGACTATCCAAGTTTTCTAATTGTTGGAGTAATTCCCAAACCTGGTTTTGTAACAAGTCTCTTTCTTCTTGAAGTAATGAAGTTTGATTTTTTAATTGTTCTAGAATATTTCTTTCTTCTACTGTCTGGTTTTTTAATAACTTTAAGTTTGCTTCTAACCTTTCTTGTTTCTTATTTCTACTAGATAATAGCTCTTTTTGCTTTTTCTCTTCACTTTCTAATTCTTGAATCTGGACTCGTAACTCATATAATTTCTCTTCTAACTGAGGTTTAAGTCTTGAAAGTAAAGTAGAATTATTTTCTAATTCCTCTTTCTCTTGCAGCAGTTCGCCGATTGTAGCGTGTAATTGGGTGATCTCAGATTTCGATACATTACAATTTAAATCCAAACGTCGCTTTTCTGCGGAAATATTATTTAATGAATTGTTCGCTTCTTCAGTCGATTTCTCTATATGCTTAAATTCATTTCGGAGACGAATGACATCCGATTCTAATTGCTTTTTTTGAAGCGCAAAAGTGCTTAATTCTCGGTTAAACGAATCTCTTTGATTGCGGCGATCGCCAACTTGGTTTTGTAGTTGATTTGACTCAATAAGTAAAGCCCGACGATGAGCTTCTAACTGACTGACTTCTAGAGCAATTCCATTTTGTACGTTTTCTAGTTCTTTGATTCTTTTATAAAACGAATCTGAAACCAGTAATTCATGATTTCTACGTCTTTTGTCTGTTCTTTTATCTACGATAAATGTCGCTGTATACGTAGCAAGTATAGTTATAATGCCGGTAAATATGGCACCATAAAAATTCCAGGTGAAAACGAAAGCCAAACCGAAGCTCACCCCAAAAGCAACTATACCTATAATAAATCGATTACTCACCCTATCGTGCATATTACTGCTTGTTTTTAACATAGTCCATTTATCTAAATATGTTGCCACTGCATTAAACCTCACATCTGAAATTTTTATACCCCGATGCTGTAGTTTTAATCATTCAGCTTAAATATGAGTATAAAAAAATAATTCATAAGTCAATATATCTATCTAAAAAGATTATTAGGGGAGTAGGGAGCAGGGAGTAGGGAAGAGGGAGGAAGGAACGGGAAAGTTAACTGTAACTTTTTGTTGCTCATAACTAATTGCTTCTCAATCTAAGATTAACAATATAATTTCTCTTCCTACTCCCAATTCCGAATTCCCTACTCCTTACTCCCTATTCCCTTATCATCACTACAGTTTTTAACGTCTATCAACTCAATTGTTTTTTCAGCTTTTAAAAAATCTACAAACTGTCTTGCTGTTCTTCCAGAACGACCATTATGACGAGTTGCCCATTGCAAAGCCTGAAATTCTAGTTCTTCTGTACTAATATCGATGTTAGATATTTTTACCAGATGTCGGACAATTTGTAAATAGGCATTTTGAGAAGCGGGTTCAAAGGTCAAAGTTAAACCAAAGCGATCGCTAAATGAAAGTTTTTCCTGTACGGTATCCCAAGCGTTGACTTCATCGGATTCCTTGGGTCGGGGTCTATCTGCAAAAAACTCCCGAATCAAGTGACGACGGTTGGAAGTTGCGTAAACTACAACATTTGGCGATCGCGCTGTTAAGCTTCCTTCTAAAACAACTTTGAGGGCTTTGAAAGCATCGTCATCTTCCTCGAAAGAAAGGTCATCAACAAAGATTATAAATTTTTGCGGTTGATTTCGTAAGCGTTCTAGAATTCGCGGTAAGTTTTTAAACTCAGATTTTGCAACTTCTATCAAGCGTAAATTGCGATCGGCATATTCATTTAATAAAGCTTTTACTAAGGAAGATTTACCACTACCGCGACTCCCGTAAAGTAAAACGTGCAGCGCTAGTTGTCCTGACAATAAAAATTCCGTGTTTTTGATTAAAGTTGCTTTTTGAGATTCATAACCCACTAATTGATCCAACTTGACTGCATCGGGATAGCGGATACCAGTAAATTCACCCTGCTGCCAGCAAAAAGCTTGATAATCCGCAAACATACCTGTACCATACTTTCGATAGAATGCTGCTAAATCTTCCACAGCATCAGACCAATCTGACAAGTTCCGTAATTTCTCAATCTGCGGTAACTGGTGAGTAGCTGCTATGTTCTGCCGTTCTGTATACCATACCACCGGCAAAATCGGTAGATGGGCTACACACTGCACCCATTCACCCAGAGTTGCAATGCTGCATTCATGGAAACTTTGCAGAGCTTGTAGATCGTGTTTCGCAGCTGCAATCAAAGCCGGAGGTATTTCCGTTTGTAATTGGACTTTATTGCTAAAAGGATTGTCGTCTACCAAAATTTGAGAAATCAAATATTCTTCCCAATTTTGATTTTTGCTAGCTAAAACTTTGAAGAAATAGCTGTAAGCCTGGAGAGTGTCTCGTGCTTCAGCGTTAGGGTAGCGTATCGCTTGCAGTAAATCAAGAAAGGCTTTACCTATTTCCCCTTCAAGTACAGATTGGTAAAGTAAAAGAGAAGCTGCTTGACGTTGGAGAAATTGAACTTTAGCAATAATCGCTCTTATATTCATTTATTGTTAGAGAATAGGGAATGAGTTGGAGAAAGATTCAACGTTAATTTTCTACCGACGCACAGAATAATAGCTGGAAATCGACACAGGTTTTAACAATGCAAAGTATTTTGGCTGCTGGTATATACGGCATCTTTTCAATTATCGGTGGCATCATTGGCTACAAGAGCGCTGGCAGTAAAGTTTCTCTGATTAGTGGTACTATCTGCGGTTTATTATTGCTGCTTGCCGCTTACCTGCAATTTCAAGGACAAATATTGGGTTTAACTTTAGCTGTGGTTATTACCAGCATTTTAGTAATTGTTTTCGCTATCAGGCTCGGCAAAACACGTAAATTCATGCCAGCAGGATTGATGGTTGCTTTGGGTCTCATAGCGTTAGCAATCATGTTGTTTCAATTAATAGGAAGATGAAAGGGAGTTAGGAGTTAATAGTTCTTAATTACCAATGCCCTATGCCCAATGCCCCATGCCCAATTCCTTATTGCAAATAATTGTAGATATTTAATTAGTAGAGAAATACTGAATATCAAATAATATCTGTAAACAAGGGTTTTTTTTGACCTTTAATCTTGCTTATTAAGAATTATTTCTATAATGGGAAAAACTTTTAAATTTCAAGCAATTCGCCGTGGGAACATTATGTAGAAATGTTGCGAAACGAGAATAATCCTCAAATACTCCGTAAAAGGTTATCTCAGAGATTTAATGGTTTTACGTAGAATTTCGGTTAATTAGGATTGTTGATAGTCTATGAAGATAATTATTAGGCTATGAGTAAAGAAAAATAATTGTATTCTTCCGGAATTTAGATAAAATCTCTTGTACTGTGTGAGTACTAGCTGTTGTAAGAGATAATTAAATTAATGTTTGCTAATCTGCTGGCTGTTCAAAAAAGGAATCTTGGGAAAAGAACAGGCATTAAAAGGTTGAAGCACAAATATCTATATTCGCGTAAGTAAAAATTTGAATTAAGATTAAAGATTTCACAGTGTAATAAGAGTGAAACTTAAAGCAATAGTAAAGAATTAATTGGCATTTTGGCAGGTTTTTCTCAGTAAAATCCGATATGAATAGGGAGTAGTCATCATTTTGTTGAGATTCTCTTGAAAACGGGCTTTGTTGGGGAATGCTGTCATTTAAGCCAAAACCAAAAAAAGCTAATTTTAAAGGAATCTAAGGAAGTAAGGCATAAATGAAATTTTCACTATCTTCTCAAAACGTTATCCAGTACCTGCACGAAGCAGGTCTGAGTAGCTCAGAAGATGGCGCAACCGCCGATGCAGATTTGCCACATAGTAGTAGCCGTAAAAATCTAAATATACTGGTTACTTTGGCTCCAAATCGCAAGCTTTTGGTTAAACAAGAACTAGCCCAAGAATTTAATGGTATCCCCCATGAATTCTTTAATGAATGGCTGTTTCACCAACTGCTAGAATCGTTCCCAGTTCTCGGCAATACAAGTGCGTTGTCTCCGCAATTAGTACATTACGACGAGGAAAATTCTATCCTTGTGCGTAACTACCTTTGGGAATACCGAGGACTGGAAAGCTATTACAAGCAGAAGTTGTATTTTCCTCCAGAATTAGCTTCTTCGATAGGCGATAATTTAGCAGCACTGCACCGTGCAACTTTTAAATGTCAAAAGTACCGTGATTTTATGGCTACTGCTCCAGTTGGGCAGATTCGCTATCAGTACTTTAATCCAGCACAGGGTATAGATTATCTTGAACCTGAGATTTTTGGCAAAGTTAGCAGTGCGGGGCTTGCATTTTACTCTCGCTATCAAAATTATGACATTTTAGAATCCGCGATCGCCGAGTTAGCGTCTTCGTTTAATCCTTGCTGTTTAACTCACAACGATTTGAAACTAGAAAATATTTTAGTACATTCTCGTTGGCAGCATTTGGATAATGCCGAAGTGAAGCTGGTTGATTGGGAAGCCTGTGCTTGGGGAGACCCTGCTTACGATTTGGGAACTTTGTTAGCGAGTTACTTGAAAATTTGGTTATCCAGTTTAGTTGTAGATTCTACTTTGGAGTTAGAGGAATCTTTGGAATTAGCGGCTATTCCGCTGGAGATTCTTCAACCTTCGATGTTAGCTTTAACTGAAGCTTATCTTAGAGCTTTCCCAATGATTTTAGAGTACCGTAAAGATTTCATCCAATCGATTGTTAAGTTTGCCGGTTTAGCCCTGATAAATCAAATTCAGAGCGAAATTAACAGCCAGCAAAATTTACATCATACTAGCTTAGCTACTCTTGAATTTGCCAAAAACATCCTAACCAGAACCCCCGAATATGTAATAGATATTTTTGGTAAGTCAGAACTGCAAATTCTCAAATCTTTTCTACAGTCTGCCAAAATTACTGCGGATAAAAGGGAGAACAATTTAATTCCCCTTTATTACGAAAAGACTCGCCTGCGTGGGTGTTAATTAAATCAATTTTAGATTGTTATTCTAAAACTTAGAATCTAGATTTGATTCATCAAAAGTCAACAGTTAACAGTAGTCATCAATTAATAAATGATTGCTGTTGACTTTTCTTTTCTCTTGTTCGGATTGAGAAGTCTGGTTTTTAGATAGGAGTATCTGTAGCAAACTGACAAATTTTATAAGAACCCGACGAATATCGAATTCACATATATTTAGGTTGCATTTATTCATCACTTCTCATTGATAAATTTCGATAAAATAATTATGATAACTTCTTCTAAAAATTCTCTATCAAATACTTTCTACGATATCGTTAGTAAAATAAAAATAGAATCTAACTTTTCCATTCTTCATCCCGATTATCAGCCATTTGGTTTGTCTGCTTTAATGGCAGAAACACTTGAAAAAAGTTCTATAAAATTACAAAACAAATACCTTACCTTATTAGTGCGAAACTTTCTGTACGGTATTTATTACAATAACTCTCTACAAAGTGTATTAGCGGCTAATACCAGTAATCCCAACCTTTTATTACATCAAGATTTAGAAAATAATTGCGTATTTGAAATTGATCGGGAATTTTACAATCAGTTACACGAATATAATCGCGGTACGGGTTATTGCGATCCCGATTGGCAGATATTGCGAATCGAACCCGATGGTAGTTTGGCTGTAACTAAAGCTGGTTTAACGCTACACGTTGAAGAGAGTCATTTAGAATCAACAACTACCGCTAATATTAACGATCTAATTGCGATCCGACTACCAAAAAACCGCTTAAATAACGGCTTTTATTTAGCAGTTAGTAACTCAAGTAAAAAACAAGAGTTTGATACGAGTATATTTTTTAACTTAAATACCGAAGGTACTATTGCATTAATGGATAGTTTGACAAAGCAATTAAACGACGCTGAAATAGCCTTCAACTTTCAAGTTCCCCATCATCCTTTAGGTTGCGATCGCTATGATGCGGGGATACTGAATTTTCAACGTCAAGACTACCTGATAATACAGAAATTGCTCAAAGACATTTACACAGAACATCAATCTTATTTTCAACCAGAAATACCGTTATTTGCCAAGTTTTTAGCACCGGGATTAAGTTTAGCCGAACAGCCAGTAGAAAAACCCCTTAGCAAACAAAGTTTCGGCGTAAATCGTTGCCAAATTATAGCTAATGCTTTATTTGCAGCATGGGAAAAAGATATTAATTCACCTGAAGAAAAGGTAAATATAATTCGTCAGCATTTCGCGGGAAAATTCGTTGATTTAGAACGTCCTTACCTTAATGCAAATTCTGAAGATATTTATAATTGGGCATAGGGGATTGGGGATTGGGCATGGGAAAATAGTGAACATGGGAAGATATATAATCTAAAATTTTATAATTCCTAACTCCTAACTCCTAACTCCTAACTCCTAACTCCTAACTCCTAACTCCTAACTCCTCGTATGTCTTTTACTTACAATCGGACTATTCGATTTCAAGATACTGATGCTGCTGGGATTGTATACTTCGCGAATGTTTTAACTATATGTCATGAAGCTTATGAAGCAGCTTTAGAATCATTAGGAATTGATATTAAGCAATTTTTTACAAATCCATCTACTGCTTTTCCCATCGTTCATGCTGATGTAGATTTCATGCGTCCGATGTATTGCGGGGATAAATTAGTTGTTAACTTAACTCCTTTAAGAATCAGCGTTGAACAGTTTGAAATTGATTATCAAACTTATATAAATGAGAAATTAGCCGCTAAAGCAACGACACGTCATGTTTGTATTGATGCAGCAAGCAGAAAGAAGATAGGATTGTCAGCAGAAATAGTGAAATGTTTGGAGAAGTTGCGTTAAAGGCTGTTTTTAAACCCCGTTAGCCCTCACCCTCCAAGGGTGGGGCTACAATAACAAAGCCCACCTGCGTGGGCTAGGAAGTAATCAAAATTTGTATTAGCTAGATATATAACGGTTTTCAACTGGTTGACACTCCCCTTCAATTTATTGATGGGGATTCTTGCTTCATCCGTCCGCCCTAGAAACCTAAATACAAGTATTCAAATTTCCCCGTTTGGATACGTCCACAAGCTTACACGGACTGCCCGACCGCGTTTGAAATAATTTATTAATTTTTCACTTTACTCTCATATTTGTACAAGATTTTGGGATTATTGCCCCCAGGGTTCCGGATCAAGAGCCGTCCGCTAGACCTACTAGGCTTTTTATATGTGCGCTTTACCGCTTCGATTAATATACCACAAAAAGCTTATAAGACTGGCGACTAAAGTCGCAAGCGCACTACACTCCCATAATTAGAAATTAGGGGCACTGTGCACGTTCCCGGTAGAATACAGACTAAACCTCACCCCGTCCTTTCGGACACCCCTCTCCTTACCAAGGAGAGGGGAAGGGGGTGAGGTCTAATTTTGTACTCGACTCAACCCAAAAGCGCTATAGAATTGCCTATAATCTGAGCGAGCGTTGTTGAATCAGCAATAAATTACAAAAATTTATTTTGAGGTATGCCAATTGAATTAATACCTTAATTGCAGCCCGTGCAGACGGGCTTTGTTTCTGTAGCCCCACCCTTCGAGGGTGCGGGCGATTTTAACAATTATGTAATAGGCAATGACGTGTATTCCATAGCAATATCATAAAGCTTCTGACGATTGATTTTACCTTGAGAATTACGAGGTAAGGAATCAACAGCAATCCAAATTTTAGGAATTTTATATTTACTCAGCTTCTTCTGAAGTAAAACTTTAATATTTTCATTTAAAATCTGGGAATTATTCGCAACACAAACAGCCGTTACAACTTGTCCCCAATGGCGATCGGCTAAACCAATTACGCACACATCAGCTACCATTCCAGTTGCTCTAATTGCGGCTTCAACTTCTGCGGGATAAACGTTTTCTCCGCCAGTAATTATTTTATCGCTATTTCTTCCAACAATATTTAAATAACCTTGTTCGTCTAAAAAAGCTAAATCATCTATTTGTAAACAAGTCTGTATTTCACCATTTAAAGGATAGTAACCAAGGGTTAAAGATTCGGCTTGAATATGAATGCTGCCAATTTTATTAGTTTTTAAAAACTCTCCCTCACCAACAATTTGTACTTTCGCATGAGGAAGAATCTTGCCGCAACCAACTTTACCTTTAAGAAAATCCTCTGGTTTTAAAGTCGCAATTTGAGAAGCAGTTTCCGTCATTCCGTAGGTAGGAGCTAATCTGATATGGTGAAATTTGGCTTTTTGTAATAATTCATCCCAAGCTGGCGCACCTCCTAAAAGTACGGTTTCAAATTGACTAAGCCATTGAGTTAAATCTGATTTTTGTAATAAACGTTCTAACTGAGTGGGAACTAAAGATATAAAAAAATCTAAGTTATTTTTAAATACATTATTAATATCAAATTTATCTCTAGATTCAAGCATCTTAAAAGGTAAAATAGCTAACTTACCACCAGTTAGAAAACAGCGCATAAACTGCATTAAACCGCTAACATGATATAGCGGTAATAGACAAAAAGAATTAACTTTATCTATTTGAAAATATTCTTGAAATCCCCTCACAGAAGCCGTCAAAGTATCCCAAGTATGAACGGCAAATTTAATTTTACCCCCAGAACCCCCCGTAGCAATCATTATATGTGGGGATTGGAAATGGGGCTTTGTAGATTGGGGATTAGGATTATACCAATTTTCCGTTCCCCAAATAATATCGGGTTCAACTAAATCAAATACTTGCTGCCATTCTTGTTTTCCCCAGTCGGGATTGCAGAGAAATACCGGGCAATTCTCTCTACAAGCAGCAATAAAACTGGCTAAAAAACGCACTGGCTGGCGTTCGTTTAAAATGATTTTTGGTAGAGCAGAATATGTTTCCTTAAATCGAATTATATCTAAATCAAATTTTTTAATTAACTGACCAAATAGATGACTATCTTCGCAAATTAAGGCATCATTTTTTATAAGATTATTTACAAAATAGCTGAATTTGTTTTCCATAAATCCAAACACATTTCCTCATCTTCTGCAAAATAATGATTGACACCAAAGCCTACTGCCCTTTTTTTATGCGATAATTCTGCGGCTAATGATAATGCAGCATCTCTTCCAATAGAGGTTTCAAAAACCGATGAAAATACAGTATCAATTTGATGGATTGAACAAAATTGGCGTAAGCGTGACGGGGAACCAATTATACCGGCTTTGATTACAAAAATTTCTCGCCAACCTTTTTGGTAACAATTTTCGAGTTGTTTGATTGTAGCTACAGATTCATCTAAAGCTATTTTTGTGATGTAACGCTGGCTTAATTCCAGCATTTGCGACAATTGATTAACCGAAAGCGGCTGCTCAATGAATTCGATTTCCAAATGTATATCATCATTTATATTGATATCATCGCATTTTTGCAGCCAAATCTCAGCTTCGCGATCGCTTAATCCTCCATTCGCATCCAATCGCAGTTTTGTGACTGGTAATTCTCGAACCAGTAACTCAAAGATAGATAGTTCCTCAGTGATGGAATAAACGCCGATTTTCCACTTGAAAGTACTTGTACCATGCTCCCACAGTTCTCGCCATTGATTTAAAGCAGCTTTACCAGCCGGTAATAATCCGCTAGAAGTAATTTGAGAAAACACAGTAGAACTATCTTGTATTACCATTTCTCTTGCTGACTCAAACCCAAACTGACAAGCAGGTAATCGATCGGGAATCGAAAAGATCTCCTCATCAGTAATCTTGTTAGATAACTTTTGACAGAATAAAACTGCTTGTTCCCAAGTTTCCGAACCAAACCAGCTAATAGGAGCAATTTCTCCCCAACCGACTCGATCGGTTTCATCCATAAGACGAATAATAACTCCATCCCGAGTTTCCCAAACACCGTGGGACGTGTTTAAGGGAGTAAGAAATTTGCGACGATAAGGACGAAATTCAAATTTGTAAAACACCTGGCAGTTTTAGATTTTGGATTTTGGATTTAAAGAGTTA
>NZ_JAYGHM010000025.1:95244-100589 GCF_034931125.1 Rivularia sp. UHCC 0363
AGTTAGGAATGGGGCTGGGGGATTTTCCCATTTGGAAACAGCAAGCGAGCAAGATGCTCGCACTACAGAGGATTTTGTAACTCTTAATTTCTAGACCCTCTCCCTATCCCATCCCCTTTTCCTCTTGTCTCCATCCTCAATTGATAATTGATTCACAAGATAAATCCTAATCCTAATAGCAAACAACACCAAAATTGCACTGCGATCGCGATGAATTTGGAGTTATTAACTTTGAGGGGTTGATTGTGATTTTGCCCGACATGATTACATAACTGTAGAGCAAAAGGTAAGCTAAACCAGCTTAAAAGCGTCCAGAAGGGAAATATTCCGCAAATTACAAATATCAATATCGACACATAAATACTACCAGTTAACCAGTTTAAAACTTGAGAACCTGTTTGAGTCCCCAGACGAACAATCGGTGAAAGTTTACCTGCTGCTAAGTCTTCTTTCACTTGATGAAAATGGGAACAAAATAACACTAAAGTTGTGGCAATACCAACTATTAACGAAGCGGCTAAACTCGTTAAAGACCAACTTTGAGTTTGGCTGTAATATGCTGCCGATACTCCCAAGGGACCAAAAGCAAAGAAGCAAAGTATTTCTCCTAAACCTTGATATCCCAAACGAAAAGGAGGTCCTTGGTAAAGATATCCTAAACCGCAACAGAGCAAAATTATTCCAATTACAGTCAAGTCTTGTTGCCACCAACTAATTGCTAGTATTCCCAACAATCCCAGACTTAAAAAGCAATTTCCTAGCCAAAAAATTAATTGTCTATTGCCTGTTAAACTCACTAGAGAATGAGGTTTATTAATGTCAATTCCTGTATCGGAATCAAAAACATCATTACTCAGATTTTCCCAGACAAGAATCAAAATTGCAGCAGCTAAAAACGTGCAAAAAACGGCTGCATGAAGCACCTTTGTTTCGGCAAAAGCAACAGCCGTTCCTACCCAAATGGGCATAATCGCAACGCTATACATTGGCGGTTTGATCGCCGCCATCCATAACTTTTTATTGGGATATAAAATCAGCTTTGTAGTCATCAGTCGCAATCAATTGAATTGCTAAATTTTCCACCGACACAAAGTAGCAAGCGTGTTCATCATAGCCTCTGTTTTACCAGCTATCTGCCTTTACTACATCCCTTGTCTAATGGGGCTGTATTTAGAACGGAAGCTCCTGTAAAATTTACACTGCTGCAAGTTAAGGAGGTTTTTGACATCACCGTTGTGTCTCCTCAGCTAGCTGGTAAAACTGCATCTGAATGTGCTACCTGTAGAAATACGACCACGTTTCATGATGCTTTAGGAAGAGATCTTCAAAAAAATTTACTATTTTTAAAACTATGATTTCACTATGTTCTGCCGAGTTTGCTGTATATAATAAGGAACTATACCAATTTCTTGTAAATAATCGAGCATATTGCATTAAGAATAGTTACACGCAAATAGCTAGTATTGCCTTAGAAATTGACTCGGTAGACCCTCTGGTTGTCTTCCAGAAACTATCCAAATCTGATCGGCTTAATTTCTACTGGGAAAACCCCAGCAAAAAAGAGGCGATCGCCGCTCTTGATGCGGTAACAAAATTTAAATTTGCAGGTAAAGAACGTTTTTCTCAAGCTGAAAAATTTATCAAGGATTCTCTGGGCAAAATAGTTAATTTTTGCAACGTAAATCATTATTTTACAAAACCGTTATTTTTTTGCAGCTTTAGTTTTTTTGAAACAAATTTTCAGCAAGATTACCCTTTTTCAGCAGCTACCATCTTTTTACCAAAATGGCAAGTCACTCGTAAAAACGACCGCTGTGTATTAGTAGCCAATATTTTGGTTAATGCGGATTTGAATATAGAGGAAACTTTAGAATATTTGTGGCGAAAAGTTACGACTATCAATATTTTAAAATACAATTTTGTTGATTTAGATGATTCTAGACCGGAATTTATTAAAAAGTCGATCGCGAAACCAATTAAATTCAAACTATCAGTGCGATCGGCAATAGAAAGTATCAGTAAAGGTCACTATAGTAAAATTGTTTTAGCGGATGCTCTAAATATCAGGTCAAGTGTTCCATTTGACTTATTCAAATCATTAAATAATCTCCGACAGCTACACCCCAACTGCTGTATTTTTTCTACAAGTAATGGTAGAGGACAAAATTTTATCGGTGCTTCTCCGGAAACGTTAATTGCAATTCGCAACCAAAAGCTAATCGCAGATGCTTTAGCTGGAAGTGCTGCGAGGGGGAAAACACCGCAAGAAGACGCGAAAAATGCCGATCGCCTGCTTAATAGTGAAAAAGAAAGACACGAGCATTCCCTAGTAATTGATTTTATTACTCAAAGGTTATTCAGTCTAGGTTTACTGCCCCAAGTTTTAGCTCCGAGATTGCGACAATTGTCAAATATTCAGCATTTGTGGACACCCATTATCGCCAAAGTTCCCCGCAACGTGCATCCTTTACAAATCGTCGCTCAACTGCATCCTACACCAGCAGTAGCGGGAGTTGCACCGGATGTTGCCTGTATGGAAATTCGCCGTTATGAAAGCTTCGAGAGGGGCTTATACGCTGCCCCCTTGGGCTGGATCGATTCTGAAGGTAACTGTGAATTTATCGTGGGAATTCGTTCGGCACTGATCGACACTTCCACGAAATCATCCCTTTTGTATGCGGGTGCGGGAATTGTACCAGGTTCAGACCCAGAAAAAGAATTTGCAGAAATTCAGCTTAAATTGCAAGCCTTGTTGAAAGCGTTAACTTAATCAATTATCAATTATTATTTCGTAGTTCCGATTGTGAGAAAATATATGTGTTTCGCATCTAACGCACCTTTTGAACAAACCATCCGTTCTTAAAATCCAAAATCCAAAATCTAAAATCAGCTTATGCCTTTAATTAAAGTCCAAAGTTCTGTATCTACTCCCCAAAAAGCTGAAGTGGAGGGAATGTTGAAAACTTTATCGTCTAAGTTAGCCAAGCATACTGGGAAACCGGAATCTTATGTAATGACTGCTTTTGAAGCAGAAGTTCCCATGACTTTCGCTGGTAGTTCCGACCCAGCTTGCTATATAGAAATCAAAAGTGTCGGCACTATGAAGCCGGAACAAACAAAATCGATGAGTCAGGACTTTTGTCAAGAAATTAATCAAACCCTTGGTGTACCAACAAATCGCATTTACATCGAATTTGCGGATGCGAAAGGTGCAATGTGGGGTTGGAATGGCGGTACATTTGGTTAAAATATATAAACTTTAAAATCTACACTTCCCCAGCAATAAAAACGTCAAATACTCTACCATAAAGATTCAATGACTTTTTAGCGATCGCGGTTCCACTATGTCTGTTAATTCTGTAGCTTCTTCTAAACCTCCCGTTCCTCAATCCCCGAAACTCTCTATTCCTCCTTTGTTGGGAGCATCCTTGTCAGAACTTACAGATTGGGTACAGCAACACGAACAACCAGCTTACAGAGGAAAACAGTTGCATCAGTGGATATACCAAAGAGGCGCTCGTTCTTTGAGTGATATTACTGTATTCTCTAAACAGTGGCGGGAATCTGTAGCAGAAATCTCGGTAGGACGTTCTACTCTACATCATCGTTCTACCGCTCCCGACGGTACCGTAAAATATCTTTTGGAACTAGCAGATGGAGAAGTTATCGAAACCGTTGGGATTCCCACTTTTAAGAAATGGGGAAAAAATAATCGACAAGCAGAAAATTCAGAAGATTTAGAACGTCTAACGGTTTGCGTTTCTACTCAAGTTGGTTGTCCGATGGCTTGCAATTTCTGTGCTACTGGTAAAGGTGGTTACAAGCGAAATTTAGGTCGTCACGAAATTGTAGACCAAGTTTTGACCGTACAGGAAGACTTTGGACAGCGAGTTAGCCATATCGTATTTATGGGTATGGGTGAACCATTATTAAATGTAGATCATACTTTAAGCGCGATTCAGTGCCTTAATAAAGATGTAGGAATTGGACAGCGTAACTTAACGCTTTCCACAGTGGGTATTCCCGGACGCATTCGTCATCTTGCAAAACATCGTCTTCAAATCACTCTTGCTGTCAGTCTCCACGCACCTAATCAAGAGTTGCGAGAAGAACTTATTCCCAGCGCTCACAAATATAAAATTGAAGAATTACTTGCTGAATGTCGCGATTATGTAGAAATGACCGGACGACGTGTATCTTTTGAATATATTTTGCTCGCCGGTGTGAACGACCTCCCAGAACACGCTCACCAACTATCGCGGCAATTACGCGGATTTCAAAGTCACGTAAATTTGATACCCTACAATCCCATTGAAGAATCAGAATATAAGCGCCCCCCCTACGATCGCATTCAAGCTTTTGTACAAGCCTTAGAAAAACACCACATAGCACACAGCGTTCGTTACTCCCGTGGTTTAGAAGCCGACGCTGCTTGCGGACAGTTACGTGCTGGGAAAAAGTAGGATGGGGAGATGGGGAGATGGGGGGACAAGGGGACAAGGGGACAAAAAGAATTTTAACCTTTAACCTATGCCCTTTTTTTATTTATTTGCGTAAATACCGGGTGCGTAAGCTTCAATTACTCTTCCGGTACGGGTACAGTTAATCATTAAATAATCGCATTTTGCACATTGGGTACGACATATTTGGCTTTCATCAATATGATGTCTTTCACATTTGTTTCCACAGTTAGAACAACAAACTTTTTGTATTATTCTCATTTTTAAACCTGCTTTTGTAATATTTAGGATAATTTGGTGTTACTTTCGGTTCGTTACCTTTTAGATGCTCGATTCACATTGATTTTATGGATATTTCATAGAATTCAGTTTGAGACCTGTACAGCAGAGCAATATTTATATGTGTTTTTTATTGTCTTACTCTTGAGACCCTTTGCCATCCAACTTTAGATACAAAAATGATTGAATGAACGCGATTTATATATTTCGATTGGGCGATTGTTGTCATTTATCCTTTGAGACCGCTTGGTTTAGAGTCATTCTAGAATAACCTAACTAGATTTATAATTTGTAAAAACATTATTATTTTTTAAACAAGTTTGATTTATAACATCTTTATAGTTAAAATAACGAAATATGAAGATGAAGCCGTAAAGGATTGGGGCTAAAAATAGAAATACAGACAAAATTTGAGTAAATATTCCGAAAATACTCCGAATATTCGATTTACGATAGATTTATTTTATTTGTTAATCTAATGGTAGGTAATGGGTAATGGACAATGGGTAATTGATAGCTGATTTATTCAGTTGTAAGTTACCCATAATTTTTTATTTGTTTGAATTTTGGTAGGCAATAAATATCAAATAGCGGTTATTAAGTAGA
>NZ_JAYGHM010000026.1:0-26690 GCF_034931125.1 Rivularia sp. UHCC 0363
CTCCCAATAGCACTGAAAACATTACTATTCTCACTAGTTCCAACAACAGAAACTCTTTCTTGAGCTTCGATATTTATATTTCCCCCATTACCTTCTCCAAAGGTACTACTATTGAGTCTTCCACCATTAGTAAGTAAAAGGTTATTGGCTGAAATATCAACATTGCCAGCATTTCCTTTTGCACTTTCTTCTACCAAACTATATATATAGCTTCCATTCAAGACAATATCATTATTAGCTTCGACAATAATATTGCCAGCATCTCCTTTACCCAAAGTGCTAGCGCTAATGAGATTATTGTTATTAGTAGACATCGAATCTGTATTAATGCGAATATCACCACCTTTACCAATGGCATTCGGAAACACCCAATTGATAATGTAACTCTGGGGAGCAATTTGTAATATTCCTGTGGTATTTATCGTAATATCTCCAGCTTGACTATCAACCGTTCCCAAACCAGACAAAATACCCGCTCGTATGATGCTGCGTGAAATATCTAAATTATTGGCATTAATCGTAATGCTTCCACCATTATCAGCCGCTACATCTAGCAAAGAATTCGAGATACTTGTATTTGCCCGCGTCAGGTTTTCCGGTAAGCTAAAACTACCATTTTTATTTATCCCTACTGTTCCAGTTCCTCCAATTGCAGCAAGTTCAAGGTTTCCTCCAAAAGCCTGTAAGGTAGTACTATTTAAACTAATATCACCACCAACTAAAGCCAGGTTTTTCCCTGGTGCTACTCCTAAAAGAGATTGGTTAACATTTATAACACCTTGTTTTGCTACTGCATCAAAAAACAAAGCCGATGGATTAATTGTCAACAATACTGGTGCTTCTGGATTCGTAGCGCTAAAATTACCTTGTTCGCCAAACTGCAACCTCGAAGCAGTACTCCCCACAAATGAACCTTGCACATCTAACCTTGCATTTTCCCCAAATACAATCCCGTTGGGATTTATTAAAAACAAATTCGCAGCACCATCAACTCCTAAAGTTCCGAAAATATTCGATGCATTCCGACCTGTTACCCGCGTCAAGATATTTTCTACCCCAGAGGGATTGACAAAATATACCGTTTGCCCATCATTAATATTAAATTCGCTGAAACTGTGAAATAAATTAATATCCCGTTGCGCTCCACCATCAATACTGTCTGCATTAATTCCATTAATAATAACGTTGCGGTTTAAACGAGAGGATTCTGTACCTAAAGTATTATCGGGAGTTATATTACTTTGTTGTGCCTGGGTTTTAACGGTGAAGATACTGACAATTAACCAGCCAAGCAATCCTGCAAATCCGAACTGGAAACACTTATTTAAACCGTATTTTTTCATTATGGGATGCAATGTTGGTAGTGCTTTTATGAATTATCCAATGAAACTGTTGTTTCTGGTCATAAATAAATCAAATCTGAAGTAATAGAGCAGTTGCAATACAGTTTTGTGCAATGTTTCGTTACCTTAGACAAATTAATTAAGCAATCCGAAATTCTGGAATTAAGAGTATAAAATATTGACCGTCATTGTACGAACAATAAGACTGAACTATTTAGAACATTCCCGACTTAATAACAACTCCCCATTACTCAACCGATACAAACCTTGGGGTTCAATAATTGGATCTCCTTTTTTCCAACTTTGATTTCTACTTTCAACAGTTCTAACTTCACCAGTTGTGTAATTAGAAACAAAAACATTATTAGGGCGATCGCTTGGTAAAGCACCACCACCTGTAATTTTAAAAGAGTTTTCTTGTCGCTTGTTACCCCGTGCAATGCAACTCGACGCAATTATTGCATTGGTATCGATGTTTGGTGATAATTCGGTAAAGCTATTTTGAATCGAACTGGTATCAGCTGCATTAATATTTGTTTCCCCCAAAATACCCAGTTCCGAACTTGCGGTAATATCGCTTTTATTAGTTAAACTTTCTTGACTTTCAATACCAAAAATACCGCTACTAGTAATAGTAACTTTACCACCATTGCCAGCGAAAGCATTTGCGGTGATATCGCTGTTTTCGTTTTGTGGTGCGACGATGAATTTAGAATTTATATTAATATTACCGCCATCTCCCCCGGCTTGAGCAGTTCCTGCGGTGGTGGAAATTTTACTATTGTTGCGGAGTAGTAACAGTTCTCCTAACTGTAAGTTAATATTACCCCCTTGAGTGCTGGCTGTTTGAGCAGAGATGCTACCATTATCTAATTGAAGAGTTCCTGCTTCCAAAGTAATATCCCCTGCATCCCCCGTACCATCGCTACTAACTGATACCTTTGCCCCATTTTCAATACTTACTCTGCGGGGGTCGATAAATATACTACCACCTTTACCTGTAGAATCAGCAGATGTACTGGCAAATAAACCACTGGGTGAACCTTCTTCAAGTAGCAGAAAATCGCTAACTCTATCGGTTGAACTAGGAGATTTTATTTGTTCTTCAATAACAGCTAACCGATTATTATAGTTAGGATCAGTTCCAGACAAGGTAACGCTATCTTTAACATTGAGGGTGATAATACCAGCATTACCACTGCTTTGGGTAGTATTAACAATTTGTCCACCATTGACTGCTGCAAAATTATCGGCATTAATGGTGATATCTCCAGCATTACGATTATTAGAAGTTGTTGCTGTTACAAGGGCAGCATCTGTAATGCGAAAGTCTCCTGTAGTGACATTGATGTTGCCAGCATCACCAGAAGCACCTCTTTCTGTTAAAGTTATTATGCCACTAGTAAAGCCTTTAGGACTAATACCTGAAAGGGTAACAGATTCGGCAGCATTGATATTAATCTCTCCTCCCCTTCCTTTACCACCAGGAAGGTTGCCAAATTCCCGAGATACAGCAGCACTAATTTGAGAACCACTTGTTAAAGTTAAGGTTTGGGTCTCAATATCAATGGTACCACCTATTCCTTCTCCTCCTGGAAGCACATTGCTATCAATACTGCTAGAGTTTGATAAGGAAATGGAATCAGCAGCATCTACTTTAATATTACCTGCATCGCCCTTACCTAAAGTTCCAGTAGAAAGAATTCCAGTGTTATCTAAGAATAGAGAACCTGTTGTGATTTCGATATCTCCACCATCACCAATAGCATTTGAATTAACAATATTTAATGCAAGTCCGCCATCAAAAGTAACAGTATCGCTGGCGTTGATATTTATATTACCTGCATTTCCTCGTGCATTTGTAAAGGCAGATAATTCACCGCCATTGGTGACAGAAAGTGACCCGGTTGTAATTTGCATATCTCCACTTTTACCTGTACCCCTAAGTAAGACCGTATATAAGCCACTACTTGCGCCATCAAGCTTGATAGTATCGCGGGCATTAATTATAATGTTGCCACCATTGACAATATCGTTACTATTCTCTTCTGGCAATCCTGCGGCATTCATTTGACCACCATTTGTTAAAAATAGCGACCCAGTTTTGACCTCAATATTTCCTGCATTGCCATTATTTACATAGGTATTGGCACTACTTGGTATGGTAAACTGACCAGTAGTTGTACCATCAAAAGTAATAGTGTCGCCCACATCAAGGAAAATATTACCTGCATTTCCCTTTCCAAGGTTAATGCTTGAGATATCACCACCATTTTTCAATAGCAATTCACCTGTAGTAATGCCAATGTCCCCACCATTACCAACACTGTTAGAACCCCCAGTGGTAGAGACTTGAGAGGTAAGTCCTCTATTGGTATCAAAGCTATCAAAGATAACTTTATCGCTGGCATTAATGGTGATATTACCTGCATCACCTTGTCCATCTGTGGTAGCAGATATTGCTGCGCCATTGGTGACGGAAAGTAACCCCGTTGTAATTTGAATATCTCCCCCTTTACCCATACCTCCAGTTAGTAAGCTGCTTTGAATACCACTAATTCCACTACTAACTACTCCGTCTAATTTGATGCTATCGCGGGCTTCTACAAAAATATTACCTGCATTTCCTTGCCCTAAAACATTGCTAGATAATTGACCCCCATTTGTTAAAGTTAGGGTTCCGGTTGTTACTTGGATATCTCCTCCGTTAGCCATTGTATCAGTAGCAACTGTGCCGCTAGCATAACCTCCAGTGTCAAAGGTAACGGTATCTTTCGCATTAATGGTAATATTCCCTGCGTCCCCTTTCCCAGCAGTACTGCTAGTAATAGCAGCTTCATTAGTAACTGAAAGAGTTCCAGTGTTTAATTGAATATCACCAGCATTACCCACAGCTTCTGGATTTACGAAACTAATGATGCGAGTAGATATAGTACCGTTACTACCATCCGTCAAAATAACATCACCTGAACCATCTAAAGAAATACTTTGACGAGCATTAACAGTGATATTACCTGCATTACCTTCTCCCAAAGTTTTAGCATTTATTTCAGAACCTTCAACCAGAGAAAGGGAACCAGTATTAATATTAATATCACCAGCATTTCCTACAGCACCAATCCCTACGAAGCTAGAAATATCACTGGATATTCCGTCTTTGATTCCAGAAATAGTAACTGCATCGCGGACATTAATATTAATATTCCCTGCATTACCTTGCCCACCTGGGAGATTTTTCTTAACATCAGCATCACGAAGAAAGGCTTGAATTTCTGAACTATCAGTCAGAGAAAGCGAACCAGCAGTAATGTTAATATTTCCACCGTTACCAATTCCCCCTGCTTCTATATTATTGGCAATAATATTATCTACCAAGTTAACGGTATCACGAGCATTAATAATAATATTTCCTGCATCCCCTTTCCCATCAATACCGTTACTAATCACAGCTCCATTGGTAGCCCAAAGAGTCCCAGTGTTTAATTGAATATTACCAGAATTACCTACAGCTTCTGGATTTACGGAACTAATGATGCGAGTAGATATAGTACCGTTACTACCATCGTTCAAAGTAGCATTACCTGAGCCGTCTAAAGAAATATTTTGACGAGCATTAACAGTTATATTACCTGCATTTCCTTGTCCAAGGGTTTTAGCATTGATTTCAGAACCTCCAGCCAGAGAAAGAGAATCAGCATTAATATTAATATCGCCAGCATTTCCTACAGCACCAATGCCTACGGAGCTAGAAATATCACTGTTAAATCCATCTTTAATTCCAGCAATGGTAACTGCATCGCGGACATTAATATTAATATTACCTGCATTACCTTGCCCACCTGGGAGATTTTTCTCAACATCTGCATTATCAAGCGTTGCTTGAATTTGGGAACCATCGGTAAGGGAAAGCGAACCAGCAGTGATGTTAATATTTCCTCCCTTACCAACTCCCCCTGCTTCTATATTATTGGCAATAACACTATCTACAAGAGATACAGAATTAGATGCTTGTAGGAATATGTCACCACCATTTCCTTGACTGTAGACACCGTTATCAATAGCAGCATCATCTGTAAGTAAAATCGAATCTGTAGCATTGATATTAATATCTCCCGCTTGTGCGTCGGGATTTCCCTCTTTTTGAAGAGTTCCAGCAAATATAAATGAGTTGGAAATCTCGAAATTACGAGCATTAATTACAAGATTTCCCCCAAATTTACCAAAAATACTAATTACAGATTCATTCCCTAGAGAAATATCTCCTCTTTCCACATCTTCCGGAACATTTAAGCGGAAGGTATCACCAGAAATATCTAAACCAATGGTTCCCGGTGCAGCTACGGAAGCTAATTCAATATTTCCTTCATAAGCCCTTAATCTACCACCATCTAAATTAATATTACCCCCCACCAGCAACAAACTTTTTCCGTCAGGTACTCTCAATCCTGTAGTTTCATTACCTTCTGGATTTATTCCTGCTCTTCCTTGAGATTTGTTGGTAATTCCTCCATTGGCTTGTATTTGATTGAAAAATAATGCATTTGGATTCACAGTTAATAATCCCGGTGCTTCCGGATTCGTCGCACTAAACACACCCTGTTCCCCAAACTGCACCCCATTCGCAGTAGTCCCCACAAACGAACCTTGCAAATCTAACCGCGCATTCTCCCCAAATACAATTCCGTTGGGATTTATTAAAAACAAATTCGCAGCACCATCAACTCCCAAAGTACCCAAAATATTTGACGCATTTCCACCAGTCACCCGCGTCAAGATATTTTCTACCCCAGAGGGGTTGACAAAATATACCGTTCGCCCATCATTAATATTAAATTCGCTGAAACTGTGAAATAAATTAATATCCCGTTGCGCTCCACCATCAATACTGTCTGCATTAATTCCATTAATAATAACGTTGCGGTTTAAACGAGAGGATTCTGTACCTAAAGTATTATCGGGAGTTATATTACTTTGTTGTGCCTGGGTTTTAACGGTGAAGATACTGACAATTAACCAGCCCAGCAATCCTGCAAATCCGAACTGCAAACACTTGTATAATCCATACTTTTTCATCATAGGGTGTGCTTTCATATTGATTATTTGAGTATCTAATAAAACTGTAGCTTTGAGCAATAATTACTAGTCAATATTCCTTCATACCATGATTGCAATACAGTTTTGTGCAATTACCCATTCGCATTCATGCACTCACCAGGTATTAATACTGCACTTCGATCAGCATAAAAGGCGGATGCGTAACATTTGCATCTAATTTAATCTGTAAATTATCGACCACAGCAATATTACTGAGCGCCAATTATTCCAATGATTTTTCAACTCAGTAATTACACAAATTAAAGTTTTTACAAATGAATAGCAGCTTAATTATAGATTTAAGGAGAAGGTGAAAACAATGATTATCGTCGTAAAATCCGGTTGTCCTCAAGAAGAAATTAAATTATTATGTACGGAACTCCGACGCTGGAATATTTTACCAGAAGTATCTAGGGGAGAAAACAAAGTAGCTATTGGTTTGGTTGGTGATACAGCGGAAATCGATTTACAGCAGGTGCAAAATTTAAGCCCTTTTATTGAACAGGTGCTACGGATAAATAAGCCTTTCAAACGAGCTAGTTTGGAGTTTCGCTATGGTGAACCCAGTAATATTAAAGTATCCACACCTTCTGGGAATGTTACTTTCGGTCAAAATCATCCTTTAGTTGTAATTGCTGGCCCCTGCTCTGTGGAAAGCGAAGAGATGATTGTGGAAACTGCGCTGCAAGTCAAAGCCGCAGGTGGACATTTTCTCCGGGGAGGTGCTTACAAACCCAGAACTTCTCCTTATGCTTTCCAAGGACATGGAGAGAGTGCTTTGGAATGGTTGGCAACTGCTAGATCGGTTTCTGGTTTGGGAATTATTACTGAGGTAATGGATGCTTCTGAATTATCGGCGATCGCATCGGTTGCAGATATACTGCAAGTTGGGGCCCGCAATATGCAAAATTTTTCACTTTTGAAAAAAATCGGTGCAACTAATAAGCCCGTGTTGCTGAAGCGAGGTTTGTCAGCCACGATTGAGGAATGGCTGATGTCAGCAGAGTATATCTTAGCAGCAGGAAATCCCAATGTGATTCTCTGCGAACGCGGAATTAGAACTTGTGATAGTAAATATACCCGCAATACTTTAGATATATCTGCAATTCCCGTTTTACGTAATTTAACTCACCTGCCAATTGTTGTAGATCCCAGTCACGCTACTGGTAAATCTGAACTGGTTAGTCCAATGGCAAAAGCTGCGATCGCGGCTGGTTGCGATTCTTTGATGGTGGAAGTTCACCCCAATCCTCAAAAAGCGCTTTCAGATGGTCCTCAGTCGCTTAATTTTGCTAGTTTTACAGAATTTATGCGGGAAATAAGTCATTTGAGTCAATTTTTTGGTCGCTGGGAACAGCATCAGCCCTGCATTACCTCCAAACAATTATCCATTAATTCAGAAGTATCTAGTTTTTCTTTACGCTAAAACCTCTCTTGTCAAAATTATATTTAGTCAACAACATGAATACAATTCGCTTAACTCAAAACACTGTCTCGCAAAAATCATTTCCTTTTTTGAATAGCTCGGATGCTGCGGTAATTGTAGGCGATCGCAATCTAACTATTGAAGAAGTAATAAGTGTAGCGCGTTATGGAGTACAGGTACGTTTAACGGAAAATCTGCAAAAATTAGCCAATATCCAAGCATCTTGCGATTTTATCAGCGATGCGGTTGAATCGGGAGAACCAATTTATGGGGTGACTACTGGTTTTGGTGGGATGGCAAATGTGGTAATTTCTCCGGAATCTGCGACTTTACTGCAAAATAATTTGATGTGCTATCACAAGGTAGGTGCGGGAAAAAGTTTACCTCTAGCTGATGTTCGCGCTGCTATGCTGTTACGTGCTAACTCGCACATTGCTGGTGCATCGGGTATTCGTCTGGAACTGATTAAGCGGATGCTGATATTCTTAAATGCTGGTGTTACTCCTCATGTCCCCGAATTTGGTTCAATTGGTGCTAGTGGGGATTTAACACCTTTAGCATATATTTCTGGGGCATTAGTTGGTTTAAATTCCAGCTACATCGTGGATTTTGACGGTGAAGAAATGGATGCACCAACAGCACTGCAAAAGCTGGGTTTGGAACCATTGCAATTACTTCCCAAGGAAGGATTAGCAATGATGAATGGAACTTCTGTAATGACTGGAATTGCGGCTAATTGCGTTCAAGATACGAGAATTTTATTAGCTTTGAGCGTCGGAGTCCATGCTTTAACAATCCAAGGTTTAGAAGGTACTAATCAATCTTTTCACGAATATATTCATAAACTCAAACCCCATTCCGGGCAAGTTTGGACTGCTTCCCAAATGCTGGAATTGTTAGCAGGTTCTCAGTTAATTCGTGATGAGTTGGATGGTTCCCACGATTATCGAGGTAAAAATCCTATCCAAGATCGTTATTCATTACGCTGTTTAGCACAGTATATGGGACCGATTGTAGACGGTATCGAAGATATTGCTAAACAGGTGGAGATAGAAATGAATTCTGTCACCGATAACCCATTAATTGATGTTGAAAATCAAGCTAGCTATCATGGGGGTAATTTTCTGGGACAGTACATTGGTGTGGGTATGGATAGATTGCGCTACCACATTGGAATGTTAGCCAAACATTTAGATGTACAAATTGCTTATTTAGTGGCTCCGGAGTTTAATAATGGATTATCTCCTTCCCTAGTGGGAAATCAAGAGCGTACTGTGAATATGGGTTTAAAGGGATTGCAGATTACTGGTAATTCGATTATGCCTTTATTAACCTTCTATGGAAATTCTATCGCTGACAGATTTCCTACTCATGCAGAACAATACAACCAGAATATTAATAGTCAAGGTTTTGCTTCAGCTAATTTAGCGCGAACCAGTGTAGAGATTTTTCAACAATATGTAGCTTTAGCTTTGATGTTTGGGGTGCAATCGGTGGATTTGCGTACCTATGCAGTTGCGGGACATTACGATGCTCGTGCAACTTTATCACCCGCTACTCAAGATTTATACATGGCGGTACGGAATGTTGTCGGTAAACCACCAAGTAAAGAGCGTCCTTATATATGGGATGACAACGAGCAAGGTTTGGATGCTCATATTAGTAAAATTGCTGATGATATTACTTCTGGTGGACAAATTGTGACTGCAATTACCGGAGTTTTATCTGCTTTGAAAACAGTTAACAGTCATTAAGGTGTATGGTGGGAAGATTTGTTTAACCTTTGATCCTACTTCTTTCACGGTAGACGATTAATGATAAAAAAAACCGCAGAGACACAGAGGGCGCAGAGGAAAGAGATACATAGAGACAAGTAATTATATATAGAGCGCTACGGGAGTAATATCGAGTTATGAATATCGCACATCATGTCGAACGCGGTCATCGGCTATTTCCCAACAAGACCGCGATAATTTACGAAGATAAGTCTTATACCTACAAGCAGTTTGACCAATTAGTTAATCGTACAGCCAATGCATTGCGGGGATTGGGAATTAAAAAAGGCGATCGCGTTGCTTTGTTCTTACCGAATATACCGGAGTTTGCGATCGCGTATTTGGGAATTTTGAAAATTGGTGCGATCGCAGTTTCCCTAAATGTAATGTTTAAGTCGGCTGAGGTTAGTTATGTTCTCAATGATTGTACTGCGAAAGCAATTGTGACCACAGCATCGGGACGTTTGCACTTAGTTGATAGCGATTTACCTCATTTACAACATATTCTAATTGCTGAGGGTACGGTTGAGAATCGTAACGATGTTGATTTTACAGCTTTGATTGAAAATGCTTCTCCTATAGCTCGCGCTGTAGAGATGGAATTTAATTCACCTGCTAGTATTGTCTACACTTCTGGAACTACGGGTTTTCCTAAAGGTGCAACTCTTTCCCACGGTAATATTATTTCTAATATCTCCGCACACAATCGCTGTTCTGGGATGAATAAAAATGATCGATTGCTGCTCTATGTACCTTTGTTTCATTGCTTCGGTCAAAACGCAATTTTCAACGCGGGATTAAATGTTTGTGCGACTATCATTTTACAAAGAAGATTTGAGTTGGAAGTAGCTTTAGAAAGCATTGATAAATATCAGGTCACAATGTTTTTCGGAGTACCAACTGTATTTATCAGATTGCTAAATCAAGATATTTCAAAATACAATTTTAGCAGCTTGCGTTATTACTTCAGTGCTGCTGCTCCCATGCCTGTGGAAATTGCTCGTATGTGGCAAGAAAAATATAAGAAAGTGATTCATGAAGGATACGGTTTAACGGAAGCATCACCCTGCGCTAGCTATAACCACAATTTAAAATATAAGTTTGGTTCCATTGGAATGCCGATCGAAAATGTCCAAATGCAAGTTGTTGATAGTAATGGCGATCGGGTATCACCGGGAGAATTAGGGGAAATAATTATTAAAGGGCCCAATGTCATGCTCGGTTATTGGAACCGTCCTCAAGAAACTCAAGAAGTAATTAAAAATGGCTGGTTGCATAGTGGTGATATTGGTCGTATGGATGAACAAGGCTTTTATTACATTGCCGATCGTTTAAAAGACATGATTAATGTTTGTGGATTTAAAGTATATCCCACAGAAGTAGAAAATGTAATTTACCAACATCATGCAGTTGCAGAAGTTGCGATTTATGGAGTTCCCGACGCGATTAAAGGGGAAATAGTTAAAGCTAATATTGTCTGCAAAGCTAACAGTCAAATTACCGAATTAGAAATAACTCAATTCTGCATTCAAAGGATGGCAGCATACAAAGTTCCCCACAAAATTCAATTCGTTAATTCACTACCAAAAAATCCCACGGGGAAAGTCATGAAAAGATTTCTGCGCGAGCAAGAATGTGCGATTCCCAATCCCCAATTACTGCTTCCGCTCTGATGATTACTGATTAAAAAACCGCAGAGAACGCAGAGAGCGCAGAGAAAAGAGTAGCAATTACCAATGCCCAATCCCCAATTACCAATTAAAAACATGAACACCAAGTCGTATCAAATTACAAAAAAATCATCTGCATCTTCAATTTTCTCACCACCTGGAAACGAGCAAATAACTCAATTATCATCAACTCAACTCACAGTTGGAGAAACTGCGGTCAAAATGTTAGAAGATATGGGGGTGGAATCTGCATTCGGTGTTTCTGGTGGTGGTATTGGCCCACTTTGGGCAGCCCTCAAGCGCAGCAATATTCAAGTTCTGCATTTTCGCCACGAATCGGGAGCAGCCTTTGCAGCTTGTGAAGCCTACTTCGCCAGCAATCGTCCGGTGGTGGTATTCGTTACCACAGGCCCCGGTATCACCAACGCGCTGACTGGATTGTTGGCTGCTAGGGGAGAAGGTGCAAAGGTAATTCTAATCTCTGCGGCAACTGCAACGGGAAATCGCGGACGTTGGGCTTGTCAAGAAACCAGCGCTCATACCATGCCAATTTCAGGCTTGTTTACCCCTGGAGCAATATTTAACTACGCTACGATTGTGGAAAGTGGAGACGAAATCCCGGAAATTTCCCGACGACTTGCTCAAGGATTATCCCAACCCGGTGGTTTTGTTGCCCATATCAGTATTCCGACCCCGATTCAAACTACACCATGCACGGCAAAATACCAAACTGGATTTACTCGTGGAGAATTAGCCCCTAGCGAACATACAACCGTTGAATGCGTGCGATTACTTTCTCAGGAACCCTTTGCAATTTGGGTTGGTTTCGGCGCGAGAGGTGCAGCAGCGGAAATTCGCGAATTCGCTGAGCGTACCGGGGCTGCGGTGATGTGTTCCCCCCGTGCTAAAGGCATTTTTCCCGAAAATCATCCGCAATTTGTCGGTGTGACTGGGTTTAGCGGTCATAGTTCTGTTCTCACATATATGCAGGAGCAGCAACCCCACCGCATCCTGGTTTTGGGAACCCGTTTGGGAGAACCGACTTCTTTTTGGAATCCGCAAATGGTACCCGCTGGTGGCTTTATTCATGTAGATATTGACCCGGAAGTGCCGGGAGTTGCTTACCCGGAAGCAGCAACTTTCTCAATTCAATCGGAAGTCAAAGTTTTTCTTAGATCCCTATTATCTCACTTTCCCCTACGTCCTGGGAATATACCTATATTGCCCCATCCAGAGCAAAAACAAATGTCTCCTCATACAGAGGGTTTAGTTAGACCGGAAGTTTTAATGGATACAATTCAACGAGTTTTTGTTGATGGTAGCGATGCTGTAATCTTGGCTGAAGCTGGAAATTCCTTTGCTTGGGCAACTAATCGACTGTGCTTTAAACAACCGGGGCGCTACCGCATAAGTACTGGAGTGGGGGCAATGGGTCATGCCGTTACCGGAGTAGTCGGAGCAGCTTGGGCAAGGAATGGTAAAGCCGTTGCTGTTGTGGGAGACGGCGCAATGTTGATGAATAGTGAAGTCAGTACCGCAGTTCGATTCAAAATTCCGGCTGTGTGGATTGTACTTAATGACGGACGTTACAATATGTGCGCCCAAGGTATGAACTTACAAGGATTTACAGGGGTAGATACGGAAATACCGAATACAAATTTTGTTCAGCTAGCGCGGGGGATGGGTGCGGATGGTATCCGCGTTAACCAAGAGTCGGAACTCGAAGCAGCCTTAACAACAGCTTTTGCTTCCACAATTCCCTTTGTTGTTGACATTAATTTAGACCCCACACAACCCGCTCCCATTGGAGCTAGAATTCGCAGCTTAATCCAACAAGGAGCCATTAAATCAAAAGGAGAAAAATCATGAATTTACAACCAGTTGGCATTCGGGCGATCGCCGTTAATTTTCCCAGCATCATCCGCACGAACGATTATTATCGAGAGAATTATCCGGAGATGGTAGCTGTAGCTGAAAAGAAAACCTTGGCAAGATTGTTTGCACCCGACGGCTCCACAGATATTTGGTCGCAGGAATTAGCACCCTATATGTCAGACCCGTTTCGCGGTACAGTAGAAAGACGAGTCGTCGCTGCGGATGAAACCTCGCTATCTCTGGAATATCGGGCGGCGATGGATGCATTGGAAGCGGCAAAGCTAACTCCCGAAGATATCGACCTGATGCTCGTCACCTCATTGTTTCCCGAACAAGTTACACCAGGAAATGCTGCTTTTCTTGCCGGTAAATTAGGATTGCAAAATGCAGCATGGAATATAGAATCAACCTGTACCTCTGCATTAGTTTCGCTCCAAACTGCTTGTTCTCTGGTCAGAACGGGAGAATACCGCAATGTCTTGGTAGTGGTTTCAACTACCTACTCTCGCTATACTGACGAAAATGATACCTTGGCATTTTTATCGGGTGACGGTGCTGGTGCATTTGTAGTTGGTAGCCTAAAAGATAACCAAGGAGTTTTGGGTAGTAAAATTGCGAATACTTCTGCTACCTGCGGTGCCTTTTATAACGAATTTACCACTGACGAACAAGGCAACATTAAAATGTTCATCCGTGGTGGTAAAGGGGCAAGCAAAATGTTTAACGAAACTACAGTAAAGTTCATTCGGTTGTGCTGTCATGGTGCGATCGCGGCTGCTGATGTCAGCTTGGATCAAATTGACTTTTTTGCCTTCAACACTCCCAGTGCATGGTATTCCAGGGTTTGTACCCGTGCATTAGGAATAGACCCAGACCGCACCATAAACCTCAATCCCTTATATGCCAATATTGGTCCAACATTTCCCATTGCGAACCTTTATCATGCCGCCCAATCGGGTAAAATTCGGGAGAATGATTTAGTTCTTGTTTATACAATGGGTTCCTCATCTAATGCTGGTGCAAGCGTCATGCGCTGGGGTGATGTTGCATTAGGGCCTGCCCCTGCTCCTGGGGTGAACCTTTCCCAACCCCAGGAAAGAATTCTAACTCGTTAAATATATGTTTTGTGACTGGGTACGGGAGTTATTTCTCATTTTTCCCAGTCACCATTAATTCCTGCTTCACATCTGCTCGTGTCTTCAAAGGAGTTTTTTATGCAGATAACACAGAACATGAGTATTGTACCCAATTCCCAATCTCTACTCAACGACCCCAATTTTATCAAGGCTTTTTTATCTATAGCAGCAGTTCCTAACGATCCAGAACTGCAAGATTATTTCAAGCTGGAAGAAGTTACAAGACATCTGGAAGAAATACAAACTTGCGAATACGTTGAGCAATTGCGTCTTAGTCCCGGTATGGCAGAGATGATTGAGCAACGCTATTTTGGATCTGAGTATAAATTAGAAGACCTCAAAAATCAATGTCCTCCGGGTAGTTTGGGCTATGCCTATTATCATCACATGATTGGAAATGGTATTCCTGCTTATGACTATACCGCTTTTGAATCCCCCGATGATGCGAGTTATATCAAACTCCGTAAGATGCAAACTCATGATATCTGGCACGTTGTTACTGGTTACAATGCAGATACGCTGGGAGAATTAGCACTTCAAGGTTTTTATCACGGTCAAGGAGGAACAGTTTACCAAACCTTTTTGATGACTGCGCTGGTTTTACACTTTGCAACTGTCCAAACGAAGCAACTAGATGTAGCTCTGGAAGCGTTATTTGAAGGTTGGCAACGCGGACGTGCTGCTCGTCCTCTTTGGGCTATTCGTTGGGAAGAAATGTGGAATCGACCTTTGGCAGATATTAAAGAGGAGTATAACATTTTACCTCTTAGGGAATTGTCGCCTAGCGAAAAAATTCTCAGTCTAAAAATGTAAGTTCGTTTGAATTCACATCTTGCACCATTCTCAATAAATATCATCACATCATCATTAAAAGATTACAGGAGATAAAGAAAATGAAAATGGCTTTCTGGAAAAGATTGTTTGTTGTGGTTGCAATTAGTTTTGCAGTGTTACTAGTTCAAGGAACAGTTACCACAGCCCCCGCTCAAGCTGCTATGTACAAATTCACTTTCAATGGTGAAGGAGTGGATGGTTACATGATTTACGATGACTCTGCTAAAGGTGAAAAAAAGTCGCCCTATATGACTCAATATTATGGTGGAGGAAGGGATTACAAAATAGATTTGGCTGAGAAAGGAATGTTTGAGGGAACGGTTAGTAATGCGGTAGTTATGCTAGCACGTAAAGAAGATAAAACATTATCAAAAATCAAAGCAGAACACGATAAAGCATACGGAAAAGAAGAGAAGCGCCAAGATTTTGAGCCAAAAGACCTTTTCCTATTACAAGTACGCAGTTTTGAAAGACAGCCAAAATCGAAATATTCCTTAGTAAGTTATTTCAAGTACCCAATAGAAACTTTTCATGGTTCAACTGAGTTACCAACTAGTTTCCCAAGTACTGCCGAAGTCGAAATCTTTCCCAAAGTAAACTTCCCTAGAACGTTAGGTGAAGCATTATTTAAGGGACAGGTGCAAACCAAACTTGAGAAGATTTCTGATTAATTACATCTGGGGGGAATTCAAGATTGATAATTCCCCTCAAAGCATCTTTGATTATCAAGAATTGATCCGAACATAATTTTAAACTAATAGGAGACACAATGATGAAAATCTGGCAAAAAATAACATTTGTATTAACTTTAAGTGTAGCAATCTTTTTGACTCAGGGAATTATAAGTAATCTCCCAGCCCATGCTGCTCTACACAAATTCAGTTTCAACGGGGATAAAACCAACGGTTACTTTATCTTTGATGATTCAATTAAAGGAGGAGCGCCAATTCGTCCAGATATGTTGAGTGAATATTATGCTTCAGTTCCAGAGTATAACGTCAATATTGAAGATGAATCCGAACATGGTTTCCAAAGTTCTGAAAGAACAAAGCATGATGAAGCTCGAACTATTGTAAGTTTACTCCGTCCGGAATTAGTCAAAGCTTCTCCCAATCTTTCTCCTGATTCTCCACAAGATGATGAGTTTATCCTTTTTGTACCAAAAGTTGCTCGCAAATCAAAATATGCACTATCAGTTCGTTTCCGATATCCACAGAATACTTTTAAAAATTCAGTAGCTCAGCCAAAAAATGTTCCAAATCAAGCGTTAATATCCGTTCATCCCTACTGGAATTTTCCCATTAATATGGGACCTGTAAAATTTGAAGAAACTGTCCAAACTGTAATTGAAGATGTTTCTCAAACGCCAAGAAATAATTTTTTAGCGCTAGAAGATTAACCAATTTGAATGAGAGGGGGTAGAGGGGGAGATAAAAAATATTTTTATACCCATCTCTCTTAATCTCTTTCCTCTGGATTTCTCTGCGTCTCTGCGGTTTATTCTTATAAATATTATGCTAGCGAGTAACTCACAATATTACCAGGTAATTGATAAAATGCAACAAGAACTCAGACAAATTGACCAAGAAATAATTCAGCTATTAGGTAAAAGAATCGCGGCTTTAAGCGAATCATCTACCTTTGTAGAAACAACATTGCCTAATTACAAAGTAATTCTTCAACAGGCTGGTGTTCCTAATTTCATTTGGCAAAATATTGTTGTAGGTTGTACGGCTGCTCTTGCTCGTAAAAAAGCAAATATCAAACAAACAAAACCGCGACGGGTAACTGTAATTGGTGGCAGAGGTGCAATGGGACGTTTTTTTTCACAACAATTACTTAACGCCGGACATGATGTTAATATTTTAGACCATGACGATTGGCACAAAGCTGAATGTTTACTCAGTCAAGTAGATTTAGTTTTAATTTGTGTTCCCATTGATTGTACCTTAGAAGTTATTAAAAAAGCTTCTAAATATCTTTCTCCCACAACAGCTTTAGCCGATATCACTAGTATTAAATCTCCCATTATGTCAGCTATGCTCTCACATCATAGTGGGGCTGTAATCGGATTACATCCAATGTTTGCTCCTGGAGTTAAATCCTTGTTGTCTCAAAAAATTGTAGTATGTTCGGGTAGGATGCAACCGCGTTTCCAATGGTTTTTAGATTTAATGGAAGATGAAGGTGGAAAATTAGTTTTTTCGACACCGGAAGAACACGATAAAATAATGGTAATTGTTCAAGCAATCCGTCACTTTGCAACATTAAGTTTAGGCAGCTTTTTATCAGAAGAACGTATCAACATAGATAGAAGCTTAGATTTTTCTACTCCTGTTTATAGACAAGAAATCGGCATAATTAGCCGTTTAATCGCTCAGTCTGCAACGATGATTGTCGATATTATCTTAGCAACACCAGAAAGACGCAAGGCGATCGCCAGATTTGCAAATACCAATAATCGCTTAGCACAGTTAGTAATCCAAGGAGATAGAGATTCTCTAATCTCCGAGTTGCAAGGAGTACAAAGCTTTTTTAAACAAGCAACTACCGACAGTTTTGAGGAAAGCAACTATGTTATCGATGCACTGACTGCACTGTTAACTGCGAATGAAGTCAAGCAAGCATCTGACAAAAAAGTCGGGATTAAAAGTTATCAGTTACAAAATTCATCCGTAGGTTAATTAAGGAGAAATTATGAGACAGAAACCAGATATACCAATCGAATCACTCCAGCAAGTTGTAGCATTGTTGCAGAAATACCCAAAAATGGTATTCGGTGCGATCGCCAGTTTATTAATGCTGAGTGTTGCGAATATTTTGACTCCTCAACTGATTCGCTGGGGAGTTGATGCGGGTATTGCCAAAAATGACTTACGGGTGATTTTAACTTGTGGGGGATTAATGCTTTTACTAGCTTTGATACGGGGATTGTTCAATTTTGCACAAAGTTTTTTAGCAGAGACGGTATCTCAAGGTGTTGCTTACGATTTGAGAAATCAGTTTTTTAATCAAATCCTAAATCTGGATCTAGGCTACCACGAATGTACCCCTACATCCCAACTACTTACCCGCATTAATAACGATATCGAACAAATCCGCATTTTCATAGCTACGACACTACTACAAATTTTCGGCGCTGTAATTATGTTATTGAGCAGCGCCATCATCTTAATATTAATGAGTTGGAAGTTAGCTTTAATAGCATTGTTAATTATACCAATTTCATTGACATTGCTGGGCAGTTTTTTTCATAAGAATGCTGCATTATTTGAACGGGTGCAGATGCAATTAGATGAGTTAAATACCGTTTTGCAAGAAAATCTATTGGGAGTGCGTGCAATCAAAGCTTTTGTACGCGAACAAACAGAAATAAAACGTTATGCTGTTTTCAATCAGGAATTCCTTTCCACAAGTATCAAAACAATTTATGTCCTCAGAGATACTTTTCCTCTCATCTTTTTATTAAGTAACTTGCTGGCAGTAGTCATTTTCGGATATGGAGGTTTTGAGGTAATTCGTGGGGAATTTTCAATTGGTAAATTGATTGCATTTAATTCATATTTAGTATTTATGATTCAACCAATTCTGCAAACCAGTTTAGCTTTTTCATCGGTTGCTCAAGCCGCAACATCGGTTACTAGAGTTTATCAAGTAATAGATACCGTTGTTGAAATTAGAGAATCTACAAATGCGATTAGGTTGAATCGATGTGAAGGTAGAATTTCTTTTGAAAATGTTGATTTTTGTTATTCTGGAGTGCAAGAAAATACTCTCAAAAACGTTTCATTTGAAGTTGAATCAGGAGAAACAGTCGCAATTTTAGGTATGACGGGAGCAGGTAAAAGTACGATTGCTAAATTAATCCCACGCTTTTACGATGCAACCAATGGAACAGTTAAGATTGATGGGTATGATGTTCGCAGTTTAAATTTAACTGATTTACGTTCTCACATCGGCTTTATTTCTCAAGATGCTCATTTATTTTCTGGAACTATCCGTGAAAATATCGCTTATGGAATACCAGATGCTCCTTTATCAAAGGTAATTGAAGCAGCCAAATTTGCTCAAATTCACGATTTTATTATTACCTTATCAGATGGTTACGATACCGAAATTGGAGAAAGGGGAATTGGTTTATCAGGAGGACAAAAGCAGAGAATTGCTATTGCCCGTGTTTTACTAAACGACTATAAAATATTAATTGTAGATGATAGTTTGTCTGCGGTTGATGCTAAGACAGGAGCGTTAATCCAAAACTCCTTAAATCTTCTCAATCAACAGCGTGAATATACCTTAATCTATCTCACCCAACGTATTAACAATACGATTAACAACGCCGACAAAATCTTTATCATTGACGAAGGAAAGTTAGTTGTAAAAGATAAATTAATCGAAATGCAATATTCAGCTTTCTGATTCAGCAAAATAAATATCTTTTAGGCAACTTTTACTTTATTCCTAATAGTTTTTTCTCCTCATATTCACGTAAATCTGTTAATAGGATATTTTCACGAATGAAGAAATTTCACAATACTCTTAAATCGGCTTCCAAGGTAAATCAATCATTACCTGTTATCCGTCGTTTTGCTAAATACTTCTATCCATATTTCAAAGAGATTCCGTTAATTTTCGGTTTAATTTTTATTAGCTCTATTACCCAAGCAACTCCACCTTTGATTCTTGGTTGGTCAATAGATAACCTAATTCTAAAAAACAAATTATCTGGACTTGTTTGGATGTTATTGCTATTAACAATAGTGTATCTAATTGGATTTATATCCAGTCGCATTTTGATTAGTCGTGTTGGTGTAATCATGCAGCGTATACTCGCTCAATTACGGCAAGATATTATGATTAAATTACAAGCATTACCCCTGAGCTTTTTCGACAAAAGTAAAGCTGGTGATTTAATGAGTCGATTGCTGAGCGATATAAATACACTAAATCAGTTACTCAGTCCCATCTTACCACAAGTCATTGGCAGCTTTTTTGGCTTATTGGCAAGTGCAGTATTTATGCTTTCCATCAACTTAAAATTAGGTTTATTCACAAACCTAATGATACCGATAATGTTATTGGTAACTGCATTTTTTGCACGTTTAGCTCGCGATAAATTTCGAGTTACCAGACAAACAATTGCTCAGCTTTCTAGCAACGTAGAACAAGATATAAGCAATATCCAGGAAGTTCAAGGATTTAACCACATACAACTTAGCTTTCAAGAATTTCGTCAACTCAACGCAAATAACCGCAACGCGAATATTCAAGCTACAGCTATTACTTCTGCTTTTTTACCAGCAATCGATTTTCTGAATACACTTGCTCTTGCTATTGTATTAGCCTGTGGAGGAATTTTGGCTTACACAAATATAATGACAGTAGGAGCAGTCACCGCATTTGTATTTTACGTACAGCAATTTTTTCAACCCATTCAAATTATCAGCCACTTCTATACTCAAGCACAATCTGCATTCGCTGGATTAGAAAGAATTTTCTTACTGTTAGATGAACCAGTCAAACTTCAAGATGCCACAGATGCAATTACAATGCCATCAATTCAAGGTAAAGTAGAGTTCGAGCAAGTTTCTTTCGAGTATAAACCCCATCAAAAAGTTATAGATAAAGTGAACTTTGATGCTAAACCAGGACAATCAATTGCATTAGTTGGAGCAACAGGTGCAGGTAAAACGACCATCATTAGTTTACTTTCTCGTTTCTATGATATTACAGATGGTGTAATCAAAATTGATGGGATAGATATTAGAAAAGTCACTCAAGCAAGTTTACGTCGTCAAATTGGTATAGTTTCCCAAGAAACCGTTATTTTTAGCTGTAGCATTGCCGAAAATATTGCCTTTGGAAATCCCCAAGTAATAGCAACAGAAATTGAAACAGCTGCAAAGATTGCAAATATTCATGACTTTATCTTGACCTTACCCCAAGGTTACGATACTCAATTAGGAGAACGTGGAATAAATTTGAGTAAAGGACAACAGCAGTTAATTAGTATAGCCCGTGCAGTTTTGGTAAACCCGCGAATCTTGATTTTAGACGAAGCAACAAGTAACATCGACAGTCAAACAGAGAACTTAGTTCAAAAAGCGATCGCAAATTTATTAAAAAATCGCACTAGCTTTATTATCGCTCACCGCCTGACTACCGTTACCAATGCAGACAAGGTACTAGTTATTCAGCAAGGGCAAATCATCGAACAAGGTACTCATACAGAATTGATCGATCAAAAGGGAGTATATGCTAATCTCTATTCCCTGCAATTGGCAAATAATATTAAGACTGATATGAGGTTACTGAATCAAAACAAAATATGAAATGATGCTTTCATATTGTTGGAGACGTAGCAGTGCTACGTCTCTACAATATTTTCGGTGATTCAACAAATTTATTTTATATAATCAAACCATCTTGAACTTTAATAATTCGCTTTGTTTGAGCCGCAATATCTTGTTCGTGAGTTACGATCGCAATTGTAATTCCCTGTTGATTTAATTCTGATAGCAAATCCATTACTTCTTGGGATGTTTGAGAATCTAATGCACCCGTGGGTTCGTCTGCTAGAACTAAAGCTGGTTGATTAACTAATGCTCGTGCGATCGCCACTCTTTGTTGTTGTCCCCCAGAGAGTTGATTTGGACGGTTAAAGATGCGCTCTGCTAATCCGACTTTTACTAATGCTTGTTCTGCATATTCACGGCGTTTTTGCTTGGGAATATTAGCATAAATCATCGGCAACATCACATTTTCTATCGCAGTTGAGCGGGGTAATAAATTAAATTGTTGAAATACAAAACCTATGCGTTGATTGCGGATATATGCCAACTCATCATCATCAAAACTACTTAAATTTCTATCTTCAAAAATATATTCTCCCGCTGTTGGACGATCCAAGCAACCAAGAATATTCATTAAAGTAGATTTTCCCGAACCAGATGCACCCATAATAGCTATATATTCACCTTCTTTGATAGATAGATTGATACCTTTGAGTATAGGAATCTCCACTTCTCCCAAATGATAGTTTTTTGTAATAGATTCTAGATAAATCATAATTATTCCTCAAATAGATTAAAAGAACTAAAACCAACATCAAAATTTGATACTTTGAATAAATTACAACTTTCCGTAACCTATAAATAAAAAATCGGGCGTTAGACTAATTACAATTATCCTTAAAATATGTCTAACACACCCAAAAATATTTTTATTTGTTAATAACTACTCACTACGTAAAGCTGTTATCGGGTCTAATTTTGCTGCATTACGGGCGGGGATTACTCCAGCTAATAAACCAACGCTAAAAGAAAGCCCAGAACCAACAGCAATTGAGGAAACTGAAATAACCAAAGGAATGTTAAAAACTGTTGCTGCACCAAAGGCAATTAAAACACCACCTCCCATACCAATTACACCTCCCAAACTAGAAATAATAATCGCCTCAGCCAAAAACTGATTTAAAATAGCAGAATTCTTTGCACCTACAGCTTTACGAATCCCAATTTCCCGCGTTCTTTCCACCACCGACACTAACATAATGTTGGCAATGCCAATTCCACCAACCACCAACGAAATTCCGGCGATCGCAACAACCATAACAGTCAATAAACCAACTATATTTGTAAAAGTTTTAATAATATCAGCTTGATTTGTAATTCGGAAATCATCTGCTTGAGGTGGATAAATATTATGGCGAATACGTAACAAATTTTGAATTTGAAATTGAGCTGCAAGCAGCTGTTCTTGATTGCTTGATTTGACAAAAATAGTATTAACTGAAATACCAGATAAAGCATTGTTACCCACAATTCGTGCTGACATAGTTGTGAGTGGGATATATACTCCATCATCTCTATCTATGGGACCTTGAGAACCCTTCGCTTCCATAATTCCAATAACTTCATAAGCTTCACCCTGAATCCTAATTGTTTCACCAATAATGTCATTTTTATCCCCGAATAAATTACGTTTAACAGTAGGTGCTAACACAGCCACCTGCTTACTAGAATTCAATTCTTCTCGATCAAAATATCTTCCTATTTGTGGATAAGTATTTCTAGCTGCGGAATAATTTAGATCGGCACCATAGATAGTTGTAGAAGTATTTTTTTCTTCATAAACTACTTGTCCTTGATGTTGTAAATAAGCAGAAACAACTTCTGCTGATGGTGCTTGTGAAGCAATTTCTTGAGCATCTTCCCAAGTTAAAGTACTTGTCGAACCCAATCCTTGACTAACGTTTCCTCGAACTGCATCACCGGGGAATATCTGTAATACATTTGTGCCTAATGATTGAATTTCTTCTTCTGTAGCTTTCTGCACTCCTTGCCCGATAGAAGTAATACCAATAACAGAAGAAATACCAATAATCATTCCTAACATAGTTAGTCCTGTGCGTAATTTATTACTCCACAGCACTTCTACTGCCATTGAAAAAATATCTATAGAATAAATCGAAAGTTTGGATTTTTGTGAATTATAATTCATTGACTATCTTCCTAGATTTACATATTTAATGTTCGCAATTTGATAATTTCTGGAATTATTTACGTACATTTTATGGAGCAGGGGGGAAAATACCTTGTGGTGAAGAATTAGTTTTCATTTCTGGTGGAGAACTAATCAAAACTTGTTTGTCAGAAGTTATCCCAGAAAGTATCTGAGTTTTATTTTTAACAGTAACGCCAGTTTTTACTGGGATAAATTGTGGTTTATTTTCTGTGTCAACAATGTATACACCGCTTTTATTTTGTTGACGTATAATAGCAATGGTCGGAACAACTAAAGTATTTTTTAATTGACCAACTTGAAATTCTACACTTACATTCATCCCAGATTTTAATAATTCTTGATTATCAGAAATGAGAGATATTTTGACTTCAAAACTAGTGACATTTTGCTCAATAGTTGCCTTAGCTGCAATTTGTGATACTTGTCCTAAAAATTGTTTTTCCGGATAAGCATCTACCAGGATTTTAACTTTTTGACCAATCTGAATTTTTGAGATACTTGATTCAGCTACATTAGCTACTACTTGATTTTTTGATGTCAATGATAAAATCGAAGATGAAAGTGCAGAAGAAACAGCACTTCCAGAGGTTGTTGGTGTTACAAAAGAACCAGGTTCGGCGTATATTTTTGCTATCAAGCCATTAAATGGTGAGCGTATGACTGTATCATCAATTCTGGCTTGGATAGTCTTTAACGAACCTCGTGCAGAGTTAACTTCAGCTAGTGCTTGTTGAATATCTTCTTTTCGCGCTCCCACTTGACTCAATTTAAAAGCTTGTTGTAACTGTTTAACTTTTGCTTGGGCTTGTTCGATATCTTCCCTGCGCGTACCCGATTTTTTTAATGCTAAAGCTTGTTGAGATTCCTGTAATTGCAACATACTTGTATCCCGCTTTGTTTGATAATCGCTGAAATTTTGGCGGGATATTGCGCCAACTTTAAATAATTGTTCATAGCGCTGAAATTCCTCGTTTGCTTGCTTAAAAGCTAGTTGTGCTTGTTTTAAACGCGCATCGGCTTGGGTAATTTCTTCGCGACGATTCCCAGCCATTAATTTTGTCAGATTTGCTTGGCTTTCTTCTAACTGTGCTTGTGCTTGAATAATATCTTCAGGACGATTGCCCGATTTCAATTTTTGTAAATTCGCTTCTGATGAAGCTAATTGTGCGTTTGATTGAATGAGTTCTCCTTGTAGGTTTAAATCATCCATATAGGCAATAATTTGCCCTTGTTTGACTAAAGCACCTTCCTTTACTAATAACTCTTTTAAAATACCAGCATTTTTTGGACTTACATTTACCGTGCGCTCTGGTTGAATAGTACCGTTAGCCGATACTGTAATGTTTAGATTTTGCGTTCTTACTGGAGCAGTCAATAATTTACTTTGTGGTTTAGTAATATTAGCAACCACAAAATGTTGTACTGCATAAACTATTCCTCCCAAAAAAACACATACCAACAGCCAAAATAGAAACCGATTTTTCTTCTTTTGACGATGATTTTTATTAAAGCTTGATGATGAATATGTTTGGTTTTTTACGTCAGTTTTCATGGATTATATTTTTGGAATGATAAGATAATGGACATCAATAAAAATTCTCAATAATATAGGATAAAAATGTAATTTATCAGTTAATCAACATCGAATTCTTACTTACAATCTGCTTGTTATCATGAAAAATTAAACTTTTAACTAATAATTTTGTAACCAGATTAATTGCCAGGGTCAGCAAATAATAATTTTGTCGGTAAGCTATACTCTTTAGCAGTTTTGCGACAATATTTGTATTATGCTAATTTTTTAATTCCTAAGTCCAGCGAGTTAATGCATAATTATTTGCATTTTCATGCTTGACAAATTAGTAGAACTTGCAAACGATAGGTATTACCTTTTAGGCATATCGAATTACCAGAACAAGCAGGGTTTAGAAGCAGCTCCGTTAAATAAGGGCGATACCTGGGGAGGGAGGTAGTGCCATGACCTCAATAGCTCAATCTTGCTAGCAAAATTTTATACTTTATAGCCTCAGTAATGCCAGTCTCTTCGGTGCCAATCTCAGGGGAACTATTTACAACAAAAAAAACAAAACTACTAAATAATTTTGACACTATCAACAATCAAATGCTGCTGATAGCTCTTAGTGTTAACCTCAGTGGTGCTGACTTCCAAGGTATCAATCTCACTAATTCTAATCTAGAATATTCAGACTTAAGATTTTTTGAAAACCTCACACCTGAAAGCTGCCAAGAATTGGAAGAAAGCGAAATATAGTGATGAGTTTCGGAAAAAATTGGGGTTGAAATCAAAAAAGGGGAAATAGATTTTCTTGGTTTTAGAAGTTGGTTTTAAGTGGGCGATCGCTTCACATCAAACAAATGAGTTACGGTTTAATCCAAAATTACGGAAATTTAAAATCAGGCATTTAACGGTATTCCTAAATTACCTATCGGTACGCAAGTTGCCTTTGAACTAGAAAATCAAGAATCCGTCCCCCTTTACGTGAGTATTTTAGTCATTGATGCAGCTGGTGAAATGGCGGTAATATTTCCTAATGATTGGGGAGTTTCTGAAGGTGCAACGTTATTACCAGCAGGAGAAAAAAGAACAATTCCCAGCCAGGAAGATGGATTTAAACTAACAGTCGGCGAACCATTTGGAATAACTGAAGCATTAATTATTACAAGTACAAATCCATTGCGAACTTCCCTTAAAGCACTTCAAGGAATTGCTAAAAGAGGAGGAAAAACACGCGGACCAATTGCCCCAAAAGAAGACGAATTTTTGGACGTTACAGATAAATTACTGTCGGACTTAGATACTGCTACTCGTGGTGGTTTGAACATGGAAGGAGTCAAGTTACCAACAGGAGTGCGCGGAGTCGATACCAACAAACTTGCAGCAATGGCGATCGCTATTTGATGTGGTTCCTCACCCAACTCATGTTCTACTTCCTCCCTACAGATTGATATCCACCATCACCGAGTAAAATTTTAAGGTCTGAGCAAGACGG
>NZ_JAYGHM010000026.1:26805-100335 GCF_034931125.1 Rivularia sp. UHCC 0363
TAACGAATAACTTCTTGAAGTAATTTATCCTCCCCTCGAAGGCATACCAAGAGGTCTGGGTTTACCGTTTTTCTTTGGGATATAAATACGTCTTACTGGTGTCCATCTATAACGCTCGTATCTGAGCGCTTCAATGATGGTATTGATTTTCTCCAGAGACATCCCATCCACTGTTTCGGACGTAGCGCCAGGTGTCATTGTACCTGCATTGCTGTTTAGCTTGGCATAGGCACGTAAGTACAAATCTGGGTTATATAGTAGTCGATAAACTTTTTCTACTGGCAACCCACTTTGTCCGCGTTCACGTATGATGTTCAGTACCGTTTCGGCTGTCCGCATCTCGCGTACCTCTCGATTTCTGTTACATCCAATTACCTGTTCTACTTCGCCTTGTAAACGGTTCTCCCGTTTTCCCTGGTGGGGCATTACTCCCACGACTACTATTAGAACTCCGTCACCATAGGACTCTCGTCCCGTAGGCAATCCCATGTTCCGTCACTGATGAACTTTTAAAGAACGACTTAGGTTCCTACTCATATCCTTGGATGAGTTCATTACTCATCGCTCCTAGGTCGGGGTGTATTGCTAACGAAAGCTGAATTAGCAATTACCTAGAACATCGGTGTACAAACGTGATACCGAAGGATGTGCGCTTCCACCGCTGGATATTAGGGTTCAAGGGAGTTTTTAACTATAACTTGCATGACTCTATCCCCAATGGTCGCAATACCAAGGGGACGTTTCTTGCCGTTAGATTTGGGTATATAAACTCTCCTAGCCGGAGATGCTTTAACTTTTCTCCAACTGTTGACAAGTTTTACTCGTTTTTCAGGAGTATCAAATACCTCCTTATCTACTCCTGCTGTTTTCCTGCCGTGATTATGTTGAGTAATTTGTCGTACTGCAAGTAATAAATTAGCGTAAGATTTTAATAACAATTTCTGCAATCTTCTGAGTTGCTTCCATTGCCCAAGTTTTCTGGCACGAAATATCTGCTTTCTCAAGTTACTAACAATCTTTCTTGCTTTCTTCCAGTTGATTTGGTTCCAGTTTGAAAGTTGTTTCCTATGTCCATTTACATCAGTTTGATGTATCAAACTTTTCATAAGGATTCGTTCTCAAAGATAAGTTTCACTTTCGTATATGACCCAAGTGAATTCTGCTTTCCTTTCGGTCAGGGGCAAATTTTGAACCCCTATCCACCTCGTTACAAGATGGCATTCGCTTTTTCACTCATCCCTTACCCTCCAGAGAGTTAGGCTTCGATTACTCTCGGCTTACTAGAAAATTCGACCGTTTTCTAGACTCTGTAGGGCTTTTCCTGTTGTATCACCTAAAGTTTTCGACGTAGTTGGAGTGGGTATCTATTTCACGATAGGAATTGTGTTTCTACGTTGTTATGAAAGGAAAACATAACAACCACCTATTTACCATTTTGGTTCGAGCTTCTCAGGAGTTATTTAGCTCGTTCTAAAGTGACGTGATTTAATCAATACCTTAGACCGTGTTCATCCTTCTACATCCTTCCCCCTTGCTCCTCACTGCCTAACCCTGGCAGCTATGGCTACTTTTAGCGTCTGCACTCCGACTGTTTCGTTACCTACGAGGGGAGTGACGTACCGTTAAAATACGGAATACTCTACGGAGGTCTGGGGTAGAAAGCCCAGAGAGACTTCGGAGTCCCAATTTAGTTGACCTTTCAGGTCGCACTACCCTGATTTAGCTGCGCGACCTGACGAATAGCCAAGAATCTAGCCGCACGGGAACGAAGAATAAGCTTTTGCAGTGACCTAGCTTTGCGCTTGTTACCTGCTCTAACAGCTTTGTACACTCTAATTTGTAAGCGGAATAAGTCTCGGCGGAATTTCTTCCATGTGAGCGTCTTCCAAGATTCACTAGTAATCTTACTGTGCCTAATCATGCTTTACTCCTTGTGAGCGTATTCTTTCATCCCGTAGGCAGTTTCCGCCTACATCCTACCCGTGTGAAGGGATTGTTATGCTTGACCATCTACCGGGATTTTCGACCTTTTCCCAGACCTTACACACGTTTTTACTCGTTCCGTAACTCAGATTGTTTTGATGATTTAGGGCAGTCCAATTTGCCTATCCTTCTCTCAGGGTTTACGGCTAGAATCATGAATCTGCCGTGAGAGTTCAAGAATGAGGTCTATATTTTGTTTTCCAGGTTACAGCCCGACTTTTAGACATTTTTCTAGGACTTGTTTACCCATGTCATCCCCCCATTAACGCCAGTGTACCTTACCTGCTTAGGCTCTGATTGCGTCCTGGTACCAGCTTCACTCTGTAAGTGTCAAAGTTCTTACTCGGTGTGGTCAGGTAGGGAGTCAACTAACCCTTGAGCGGTGGGACTTTCACCCACATCTGAGAAACAGTCATAAAGTTGTTTTGTAACTTTACTAACGTCATACTCCCTTAGTTTCTAAGGGTTCCTACGTTAAACGAGCCGCACCATGATTAAGTCCTGAGTTTGACGTAGAAACGCCTCTCTAAACAATGCATAGCCAACCTGAGAAATTGATTGAGATTTTAATAGCAGCTGATAAAGGTCATAATGATAGCTGCCAGGATTTAACTCTTCTGGCGAGGTGCCGATGCGTTGTTTAAAGAAGTCCTCTAAATTAAATCTTTCACCCGAAGTTTTTTGTTGAGTTTGTGCATCCTGCTTCAATCGGACTACTTCTTGAATACCTTCAAGAATGCTCACATTTCTTTCTTTACAAGCGTTAACAAATACTTTGACCTCAGTGAAACTTTTATCATTAATTGAATTATTGACGATTGCAATATCTAAAACTTGACAAATAGCCTTGAAATCAGAAACGGGTATTTCAAGCTGCTGCACCGCTGTTGACAGATTCATTGCTTTTCTCCTCGATTAATTTTTCAATCAGAATTTTTACGAAAAAAGAGTCTTGCTCTTGGGGGGTTAAGAACTCAGTTAAGAAGCGATACAAGTCAGTCCGTCGAACTTCTTGAACATATAATTTCAATCCTCCTCTGTTAACTACTTCTTGTAGATAATCGAACTGACCGACTCTTAGAAATCGATTAGCCACCTAAAAACAAGCTAATAGCTCTAAATCGAAGCAACTGAAAAAGCTTCTTCTTTTTGGGATTTTGATGTCAGCTAGCTTGCACCAGTTTCTAACGGTTGTAGTGCTGACGTTCAATTCTTTAGCTAAAGACGACTGAGTGTAAAGTTTGTGTACATATTTCATGAATCAATCTGTAGGTTTGTTTACAGTCATTCTGATGTTTAACTAAATAAACAGTTTCATTTAGTTAAAGTATTTAATTACTTTTATTAAACAATAAAATATCCGTTTGTGTACAAGGTTATACGTAATTATTCGGTAGCTAATCTGCTAAAAAAAACACCAGGACGAAGAGTTTTGGCGCTGTAATTTGATGAAAGTAAATTTCTAATTACTGGGTAAATTCGACGGGTCAATGCCAAGAGAACGTAGATGTTGTGCTAAATTATCTGCTCTTTCTTCTGCCGTCAAATAGCGATTTCCACTTTCGTCATACCAGGACAAAAACTCCTGTTGAATTCCAGCAATAACACCTTGATGTCTGCCAATACCTAAATCAACTTCTGGCATCCATAATGGTTCGCTTATTTGTAGTTGGTAATTACTATCTACCAACTTGTAAATTTCAAGCGGTTGATGTCGGTCGCGTTGCCAATATTCTCGATTGTAGATTACGTAATAAAGTACGCCAAGTTTTCGATAAATTTCTAATTTTTCATCATATTCGTTGCCTGGAGTGTACGATACGATTTCTAACGCTAATGTCGGGACTACCTCATCTTCTTCCCAGACAGCGTAGCTCCTCCGAGATTTTCCACCTTTTTTACGTTCTACTCCCAAACTGAGAAATCCATCTGGGACTACAGGTACTCTTGGATTAACCCCTGCTGTATGGTAAATTGCCATATCTACGCCGAAAAACCAATCAATGCGGTTCGCCCAAATTGAGTTAAGTAAGAACAGTAGAATATTGGGCAGAAAATTTTGGTCTTCGTTATCCACTGGAATATCATCCGAGCAAGCTAATTCGTCGGTACTTGGTAGCTCTATGAGTTTAGATTTATCTGAAGGCATAGCTGTTACTAATGTGGCTTCAGTTTTATTATCACAATTAAATTTAACTTGCTGCGGTTAACATAAACATTTTATGGGAATATACCCAAACGAATCCAAAGCAGCCGTGCCGTAACTTGCGGTTGACTATTCATCTCCAAACTACTTACCGTAGTTCGTCCAATTGAAGTCATACCTATAATTATTCCAGAAGTCGCATCCGCTTGAAAATGTTCCTTCCATTGGTCAAGTCTTGGATGAAATAAACGAACTTCGGTGTTTGATTCCGAATCAATTCCACTTATACGGTTACTTTTACGTAGATTGCAAGAACGACAGGCAAGAGCTAAATTTTCATTGGTATCTTTACCTTGTCTACTGAGTGGTATGATATGCTCAACCTCGAAGGGAAAATTAAAAACAAGTTCCGGGGCATAGCAGTATTCGCATCGATGATTAGCCCTATTCGCAACCAATGTATAATTTGGATTCATTAGTTTGGTTGTTGTAATAGAAATGCAGTTCGATTGGTTGCTGCTTTAAGTTCTGCTTCAACAAGATTATCTAATTCAGCTTGTATTTCAGGTGAGAGCGATCGCCCTTGAGAGTGTGCAGTTCTCCACATATCCATTAACTCGGATAAACGAGAAATTTGTTGTGTTCCAAAGAATTGGTCGGGACGAAAACTTTGAAGTAATAATAATGCACTAAATTCATTTTCACCTAATTCGGCAGTTAAAGCATCCAACGCTTGTCCAGCAGTTTTACCAATTGAATGTTTATTGCCTGCAATGGCACGGTAGGATTTATTACCACTGTCATCGTAAATGGGTAAAATTGCTACTGTTGTCATATTCTGCCTACCCTACGCAAGTTTAAAGCTCATTATAATTTAAATACTATTCCCAACGCGCTTATAAGATTACTGGCTAGAAATTTCTCCCTCACTTCCTTGATAACTTCGGGAATCGAAAGTGGGGGATAGGAGTAGTTCCTAACCCCATACCCGACGCAAATTCAACACAAAACCCGGCAATACTTCTTCTCCAGACAGCGAATCGGGATTCTCTAACACGGACTAAGCGAAACCCGGTCGATAAATTTCTACACGTCGATGCTGTGGGTCAAGTAACCAGCCCAAGAAAGCACCATTATCAATATACTCTTTCATCTTCGCTTGTAACGACTCAAGCTTATCTGAGCTAGACCGTAATTCAACGACAAAATCAAAGCAAATGTTAGCAAAAGTGCCTTTTTATCCTGCACTCAGTGCATCCCAACGTTTTTGACTAACCCATGAAGCATCCGGGGAGCGAGTCGCACCGTTAGGTAAAATAAAGCCAGTAGAAGAATCAAAAGCTTTACCCAAATTTTTGTTTTCTTCGTACCAGCGATCTAGTTGTCCGGTAAGGCATGCTCTTACTACCCACCATTTACCGTCAGTACAACCGACTTCACCTAGCTTCACCGATTTGTAGTAAATACCCAGATCGTCCCATAGGTAAAATCCAAACTTTTTACATTCAGTAGCAATCTGCGCCATCTGCTCGTTATCAGTATTAACTGGCTCTACTTCTTGCTGCTGTTTCGGTAATGTTCCTCGCTTGAAGTGCCATATTATGTAGTCGTAGCACCTCATCCAAGTATTTGCTCGGTGGATTTCTACATCATTTATTATTACTACCCAGGGTTGAGTTACAAAATCACTATGGTCATGGGTAATGCTAGCTATTAATTTGTCGCTAGCGTAGATTTCATGGTCGTAGAACGATATCTCAACTGTTTTAATGCTGCTTTCATAGCTCGTTTTCAAGTCTGTAGCGGTTTGAAAACGCAATTTGTGCTTATCACTTTTAAGCACTTGTGGAATATCGCTTAAATGCGTCATAATATAGATTAGAGTAAGGATTCAAAGGGCGATCGCACAAGTTTTCCAGGCTAAGGCGGTCGTCTTTTGTTTTACATATCTATAGTAACAACTCAAAGTACAAATATCAACTAGGAGTACAAAGTTTTTTAGAAACTTCTACACGTAAATCTGACATTATCTCAATCAAATCTACATCAAGAATTTGGGCAATAGCTGTAATAATTTTAGTTGAGACTGACGCTGCTTCTCCATTCTCCAGTTTTCTTATGTATTCTTGGGAGCATTCAACTCCTGCATCTGAGAGCATATCTGATATTTCGCGCCTAGACTTCTTACCTCTAATACTTTTTAGACTTCTTCCACATTCTTCGTTCCATCCAAGCATAACAACCCATTCGATTGGAACCATAATTACCTCTTTAATATTTTTTGCTTTTATATTTGCACTTTCAGTTGTCATGTGGCAATATATTTTTGTACTGTGAGTTCAAGCAACCAGCTCAGTTATACAAGAATTTGTTAACGGCATGAGTATTCAAGCCGTCAGTTTGGTTTTGATAACAAGCTTTGATTGGCGTTTCCTAATCCGATTGTGCCTTCTAAGGAAGGTTTTTATCTCATAGGCAAGTTCCAAAGCTTTATTTATCTCACGTCTCTAAAATTTCTACAAATTGAGAAGAGTTTAGGCGCAACTCCCGATCAATAAATTTCATAGACACAAATAAATGCAGCAAATAATGTTCATTGGCTGCAGGGAAAAACCGAAAAATACCGTTACGGATGATGTGAGTGTTTGGTTTGAATGGGCGAGGAAGGAAAGGATTGCGATTGCTATGTCTGAAGGTCTGGTTTATACACCAGATGGAGAAGTTATGGAAATTGAGGAGATGATGAAACGATATTCATCTCAAGAGTAACGGCTATGTTATCATATCCAGGAACTTGGAGTTGGAGTGGAAACGGGCGGATACCTGGAACGACCTTTAGGGCAAATTAAAGCCAATAATCTGAGAAATAAGCACTCGAATAGTTAGAGCAGAAAATTGACCTGCCAATCGGGTAGATATTGCTCCAGGAAAGCAGAGTGGCAATTTAATTACCTGGCATTATGATGTACCATCACTTTTGAGTCACATTTAAGGCATATTAATAAAATAGTGCCTAATTTTACAACTAAAATGTTTTCCGATCGTGCAAGATATAAATGGTATTCGCCATCGTTTTAATCGTTTTAAAAAACGACTAATTTCGCCACAACAGTTAGAAAAAATACGCAGTAGTATCTTACAAGAATCAACAATAAATATTAATTACATCGTGCTAATTATTGGTTCTTGTATAATCGCTACCTTTGGATTACTTTCTAATAGTGCTGCTGTGATTATTGGTGCTATGATTATCGCGCCTTTAATGTTACCAGTTCGAGGGCTAGCATTTGGAGCTTTAGAAGGAAATACAGTTTTATTTCGTAAAGCGTTAACTGCTATTATCATCGGAACTATTTTATCAATTGCTTTAGCTTGGTTTATTAGTTACTTTGTGGCGCTTCCAGAATTTAGCAGTGAAATTATTAGCCGTTCTCGACCCACTTTACTAGACTTAGGAATTGCTGTAGCGGCTGGGGGAATTAGTGGTTTTGCAAAAGTGCAGCCAAAAATTTCTGAAAGTTTAGCCGGAACTGCGATCGCAGTGGCGCTAATGCCACCAGTTTGTGTAATTGGCTTGGGTTTATCGCAACTAAATTTATCACTTAGTGTTGGTGCAACTCTACTTTATTTGACCAATTTACTAGGAATTACACTTTCTTGTATGCTGACGTTTTTACTAACAGGTTGCACTTCATTAAAACGTGCTAAAAAAGCCCTCGGATGGACGTTAGCTTTTACAGCAATACTTTTAATTCCCTTAAGCGTAAGTTTTGTTGAGTTAATTAGACAAAACAGGCTTGAAGCTAGTCTTAGACAAGCGTTGCTAAATCGAACTATTACCTTTCAACGGATGGTAATGCTAGATAGCAGCGTAAATTGGTTAACTAATCCGCCAGAAGTGCGTTTGAATGTTAGGGCAAAGCAACCTGTAACACCAACACAAGTTATACTTTTAGAGCAATTTTTAGCAAAAGAAATGGGTCAGCATTTCACCTTGATTTTTGAAGTTGGTAAAATTGAGGAAGTTCGGCGAGACAATCCTTTATGATTTAAAGTTGGAAAATTAGCTGATATGAACTTGGTGAGAGCTTGGTAGTCCGCTCACTTTCTCTTCACATTTATCACCAATACTAAAAATATCGACCTACTAGACTGAAATGAAAATGTCATTGATAAGGAGTCTTTCTTATGGTTGGGCTGATTCTTACTTGGTTCGTAACGGCTATCAGCTTTTTGATTATTTCTAAACTACCCATAGGAGTAGAAATAGATAGCTTTAGTAAAGCGTTAATTACCGCAGCAGTTTTTGGGGTATTAAATGCACTTTTGTTTCCCGTGTTAACCTTTTTTACTTTGCCATTTATTATCTTTACTTTGGGTTTATTTTTCTTTGTTCTGAATTCAATCATTTTTGGATTATCAGCGGCTATAGTACCGGGGTTTCGCTTAAGATACGGTTTTTGGAGCGCTACGATTGGTTCGATTGCTCTTTCTATTATTAATTCCATTCTCTTGAGTCTCGCAGCACCACTTACTTAAAAACAACCTTTCTATTTTTTTAATCAAGATGAACCATAAGTTTTTAAATTTGAGGAAAGTTTGAGGAAAAAAAATGATGATAATCAGAAAGTTTTGGCGGCAAAAATCTATACTTTTTCTTACAGGATTTTTTTTAATTTCTCTGTTATTTGCTTGTCAAAGAGTACCAATAGTTGAATCACAAACTTCTACAGCAACACCCGTAGCAGAGGAAACTGCTACTACCCAGCTTACTGCTGTAGCATATCCTGATAAGGAACTAAGTGCTTCTCCCGCACAACTACCAAAATTACCCTATGCTTACAACGCATTAGAAAAAGCCATTGATGCGGAAACGATGAAACTACATCATGATAGACACCATGCTGCATACGTGAAAAACCTCAACGCAGCATTACAGAAGTATCCAGAACTGCAAAATAAAAGCGTAGAAGCGATGCTGCGCGACTTAAATAGTATCCCAGAGGATATTAGAGAAACGGTACGCAACAACGGTGGTGGTCATCTTAATCACACAATTCTCTGGCAAATTATGAGTCCTAACGGTGGTGGAGAACCTACAGGAGATATAGCTCAACAAATAAATCAAACTTTTGGTAGTTTTGATGCTTTTAAGAAACAGTTTAATGAAGAAGGTGGAAATCGGTTTGGTAGTGGATGGGTTTGGTTAGTACGTAACCCACAAAATCAACTCCAGATTGTGACTACACCCAATCAAGATAGCCCAATCGCTGACGGCTTGTATCCAATTATGGGTAATGATGTGTGGGAACATGCATACTACCTCAGATATCAGAACCGCCGTGCTGAGTATCTTAATAACTGGTGGAATGTGGTGAACTGGTCAGAAATTAATAGACGATTACAATCTGTATCGCAACCAGCTTAGGAGGTATGCTTCTATGAGAAGTTTATTGATGAAAAATCCTGTGGTAATAGGGGCATCTTGGATAGGTGCATATATCATAATTATCCTATTACCTCTATTAGTACTAATTTTATACCCACCTACACCAAGTGATGTACGTAGTGTATGGCTAGAATTTTCCGCTGCTTTAGGTTTTATCGGTTTAGCAATGATGGCAATGCAATTTGCTTTAACCGCCCGGATCAACCGCGTTGAAGCCTCATATGGTGTTGATTTAATTCTTCAATTTCACCGCTATACCTCAATAGTTGCATTCTTTTTCATCTTGATTCACCCAATCATTGTGTTTATAGATAACCCAGAGACACTGCAATTATTGAATTTCATCGAAGCTCCGTGGCGAGCAAGGGCGGCTGTAATAGCTACTTTGGCGCTAATTGCGATTATTGCCACTTCCATTTGGCGCAAACAGCTTAACATTCCTTACGAACCTTGGCGTATAGCTCACGGGATCTTAGCGGTTATTATTATTGGATTTGCTTTGGGACACGTTCTGGGTGTAGGTAACTATCTGGGGTTGTTTTGGAAAGCAGTTATTTGGACTGGTATTGCATTAGCTGCATTGTGGCTATTAGTTTACGTCCGCTTGGTCAAACCCTATTTTATGCAGAAAAAAACTTACTTAGTAGAAGCCGCAATTCCTCAGCGAGGTAACGTTTGGAATTTAGTTTTGCGTCCTAGAGGACACGCAGGAATTAACTTCCAACCCGGTCAATTTGCTTGGCTGACTTTAGAAATATCGCCATTTAGAATGCGGGAACATCCATTTTCCTTTGCTTCAAGTGCAGAAGATCGCGATCGCGTTGAATTTGGCATTAAGGCTTTAGGAGATTTTACCAAAACAATCAAGGATGTCAAACCTGGTACTAAAGCTTACCTTGATGGACCCTATGGAGTTTTCACTACAGACCGTTATGAGAATACTGCCGGATTTGTCTTTATTGCTGGAGGTATAGGTATCACACCAATTATGAGTATACTTTTTACCTTAGCGCAACGTAAAGATGAGCGTCCTCTACTATTAATTTATGGGAATAAAACTTGGGAAGATATAACTTACCGAGAAGAAATTGAAGCTTTAAAAGACAAATTAGACCTGACAGTTATTCACGTTCTTAGGAAACCTCCAGAGGATTGGTCGGGAGAAAGCGGATATGTCGATCGGGAAATCCTGGAACGCTACATTCCCAAGCGTCCTGCAACTCGGAATTACTTTATCTGTGCTGTACCCAAAATGATGGATCAAGTAGAGAAAGCCTTGCACGAGTTGGAAGTACCTGTCACCCATATTCATATGGAACATTACAACCTTGTTTAAATAGTGTTTAACTAAAAAACCAAAGTTTTATTATGCGTTACAGTATCATGCTTCAAGTAGTGGCAACTATCACCTTCATTTTTATTGGCACTGCTGCTTTGTTTGCCTGGTTGCAATACCGTCCAAGTCCAGAAGAAAGAAATTTACCGAACACTTCTTTATATACTCCTGTTCTAAATAAGTAAAAAATAAGTAAAAATGTCACATTTATTAAGGAGATGATCTAAACATGAGCATCCCAATCCTAAATTTTGGTAAATGTTCCTGCATTGGGATGCTACTCCCCAAGCCAATTATTTATTAACATTTAGAACTAATTTATTTTAAGATAGAATAAATTAGTTTTTTTTCGATTAATCATGACATCAAAAATAGATATAAAAACATCTACCGTCGTTCGTAACCGTTGGTTTGAAAGATTGATTGCTATCTTAGCACTAATAAACCTATGTTTAATCTTCTTTGATTTGACCTATATAGCTGGTCGTGATTTCTATTTACAAGTATTACCAAATATAGTTCGATATGACCTAATTAAAGGTATTCAACCCCACCCGGAAACGCAAAATTACCTGAATAAAGTTACACAATTAGAAGAACAGGTTTTGCAGACTGCTTTGGACTCACCTCAAGCCGAAAGTAAACTTAGTCAATTACGTTTCTTGAGTCATCGCCTGATTGAGGATAATCCGTTTGATGTCGCGAATAAAAGTGGTACTCTTGCAAAAATTAAAAATGAAATACGCTTGCATACAAATCAACAATCTGCTAGAGATGCCTTTAATGTTTTTTGGAGTCAAACTTATTTATCTGAGATGGGTTGGCAATCAGAACTCAACTTTTTTAATTCTCAAATTAAACCTTTAATTAATAGTAACTACTATCGTGATATTGATAGATTTGGCAATTTCGTCAATCGTTTCTGGGTGCTTGATTTACCTTTTGGAATCATTTTTGCTTTAGAATTTCTGGCACGTACTTTTTATATCGGTCGCCGCAATCCTTCATTAAACTGGCTAGAAGCGATGCTACGACGCTGGTATGATTTATTTTTGTTACTTCCTCAATGGCGTTGGCTACGAGTCATCCCCGTAACTATTCGTCTTTACCAAGCCGATTTATTAAATCTTGAGCCATTGCGATCGCAACTCAATCATGATTTTGCAGTGAATTTTGCTGAGGAAATCACTGAAATGGTAGGTATTCAAGCGATTGACCAAATGCAAGATGTGATTCGTCAAGGTGATTTGGCACGTTGGTTATTTCATCCTGAAACGCGCAAACCTTACGTTCAAGTAAATCAAATAAATGAGGTAAAAGCTATTGCGACTCGCTTAGTCAACATTAGTATCTATGATGTATTACCTCAAATCCAGCCTCATCTAGAAGCCTTGATGCATCATAGTATTGCCAGCACTCTCAACGAGTCTCCCGTTTACCAACAAGTACAAAACATACCCGGTCTAAATCATTTACCCAGTCAATTAACAGAAAAGTTGGCTCATGACTTATCTCAATCTGCTTGTAACAATTTAATTAAAGCAATTTCAGACCCAGTTGTAGGAGAACTTACTTCTAATCTAATTACAAACTTTCGTGATGTGCTAGAGGATGAAATACAGAAAAAGCATAATATTCAAGAACTTCAATCTTTACTAATCGATATGCTAGAAGAAATAAAAATTAATTATGTCAAAGGCATTAATTATTCTGGGGTTGAAAAAATATTAGAAGAAGCAAGCCAGATTCATCAAATCATTTCTAGATAATATAAAAGTTCTATTACGATAAGCCTATACGATAATACCAAAATTGGGTTTTGATCGGGTGGGCTGCGGGATTCAGTTTCCATTGCCATAAAGTTTAAGTTAATTTACTGTTGTTGTCTCAGAAAAGCAGACACGTAAATTATTTTTGAGGATTAGCAATTTTTTCAGTTGACTTTGCTAAACTTTCCAGTGCATCTGTCTGTTTTTCAATTTGCTGGGTTTGCTTCTCAAGTTCTTTCAATTGCTTTGTCTGAGAAAGTGCATCACTGGTATGAGGAGTAAAGAACTCACAACTCGACAGTAGGATGCAGATTAGCATTGTAAGAATCAGAAGATAACGCATTTTTTTTCCTCCTAAATTACTTGCAATTTTGATTTTATAAATCTGAACTAGCATTGAACCTGAATATGCTTGGTTTCTCTTACAAAGGTTCTAGTTCTCACTAACCTTCACCTAATTTAAACACTTTTACATCTATCTGAAGTTTGATTAGTGGTGATTTTATTTCAACAATTTTTATTTTTAGCATAATACTTAAGTTAGATTTTCATCTCGTAAATATATTCTGTTTGTAAGATGTTTTTTTATAATTATTTTGTAGTTAGACCAATAAAAGCTTATGTTTTGTCTTGATTTTTTTCTTAAAAGACTAGTAATAGATTCCTGTCACTTTTTATTCACATTTATCATTGAACATAACAATAAAAGCAATTAATTACTGTTTTTAACCTACCATTCACAATCATTACCCATGAATACTTTTTATCTCAAACACATTATTTCTATCTTAGGCATCACAACTGGTATTTTTGCTTTTGGCAACATTCGAGCAAATGCCTCAGAAGGACAAAATGTCTACAAAGATACCTCGACACATTCAGGTATTAATATCAGTCAAAATGCTACCGACTTGCAAGCGCAAATACTTCCTCCCACACAAGAACAATATCCTACACCAATACCAGATCCATCACCCGATCGAGTACCACAAATCGAGACACCAGCACCGATATCACCTGGTAGAGAAACCCGTGGTGGTTCTAGCTACATTGGAGTTGGTGGCAATATTGGATTAGGTGGTGATACTACATTGAGTGAAGGCTCTTTTTCTGTAATCAGCAAAATTGGTTTAACTAATAACTTTTCTGTACGTCCTAGTGCCTTAATTGGTGATAATGCAGTTTTTCTAATTCCTTTAACTCTTGATTTTCCAGTAGAGTCAGTTACAGATACAGGTGTTCAACAAATAAGTGTTGCTCCCTATATTGGTGGAGGAGCCGCAATTTCTACAGGTCAAGATAATACCGTTGGCTTTCTTCTGACTGGTGGTGTAGATGTACCTCTGTCACCTCAATTTACTGCCAATGCAGGTGTCAATGTTGGTTTTATCAATGACACTGAAGTTGGACTAATGTTAGGCGTTGGTTACAACTTCTAAACAAGTTTTATGCTGCCTATATTATTGCAACACAAACCTATATCGAGGAAAAAATGAAGATTCAAAAATTTGCGATCGCGACAAGTATTCTACTACTACCAGTAATTGCCGCCTGTACGCAAAACGATACTGCTCAAGTCCCTCCCACAACTCCACCCCCTGCTGTTGATGTAAATACACCCGAACCCGTTCCACCAATTACTTCAACACCACCAACAAGCCCGATCGCAACGACGGATGAAGATATTGCCGATGTTGTAGAAGATAACCCTTCATTAAAAACACTGGCGAATTTAATTGATGAGGCAGATTTAGAAGATACGTTAGATGATGCTGGTCCTTTTACCTTATTTGCACCTTCAGATCAAGCCTTTGCGGCACTTCCAGAGGCGACCAGACAGCGACTCTTGCAACCAGAAAATCGCCAACTTCTCAGACAGGTTTTGACTTATCATGTTGTTCCAGGTAAGCTTACTGCCAGCCAACTCCAGTCACAAGAAATACAGACTCTTGACAATAACCCAGTAAACATTCAAGTTGACCAAGCTACCAACCAAGTTAGAGTCAACGATGCTCGCGTTACCCAGCCAGATATTCAAGCCAGCAATGGAGTCATCCATATAATCGACCGAGTAATTCTACCACCTACTATTCAGTAGAGAATTTACATAGATAGTTGGTTTGTTATGGTTCCTAAAGAAACAATGACCCGCTCAATGACATAACGGGTAGAACATCAAATGGGATTAATTTTCAAACCATTGCTGTAATAACTGTAATTAAAGGAAGTGTGAATATGACCGCAGAAGAAAAAAGATTGGAAGAAGACCGTACCCGTAAAGCATATTGGCGCAGATGGGGTTCTTATTTGAGCGATCGCCAATGGGGAACGGTGCGCGAAGATTACAGTTCTGATGGTACAGCGTGGGATTATTTTCCTCACGAACACGCTCGCTCTCGTGCTTATCGTTGGGGGGAAGATGGTATTGCTGGCATTTCCGATAACCATCAAAGGTTGTGTTTTGCGATCGCGTTGTGGAACGGTGCAGATCCAATCCTTAAGGAACGGTTATTTGGTTTATCTGGTCCCGAAGGAAATCACGGGGAAGATGTTAAAGAATATTACTTTCATCTCGACAATACCCCGTCTCATGCCTACATGAAATACCTCTACAAATATTCCCAAAATGCATTTCCTTATACGCAATTAGTAGAAGAGAATCAACAACGGGGCTACCACGATCCAGAATTTGAACTAATAGACACAGGTATTTTTGATAAGAATGAATACTTTGATGTGTTTGTTGAATATGCCAAGCACTCACCTGAAGATATTCTGATTCAAATCAGCATTGTCAATCGTGCTTCTGAAGCCAAAACTCTCCATATTTTACCGACGCTATGGTTTCGCAATACTTGGTCTTGGCAACAGAACTGTGAAAAGCCAATTATTATCCAGGATTCTTCAAATGTCATCAATGCGTTTCACCCTTCTTTAGGAAACCGCTGGCTTTATTTTCAAGATTGCCAAGCTACTTTATTTACTGAAAATGAAACTAATTACGAGCGATTATTTGGATCGGAAAACCATTACCCCTATGTTAAAGATGGGATTAATGATTACATTGTTTCCGGGCAAACTCAAGCAGTAAATCCTAGTCTAAAAGGTACAAAAGCAGCGACTCATTACCAGTTAAAAATTGACGCTGGTGAAACACAAATTATTCGACTCAGATTATCTAACACTGCCGATTTAACAGAACCTTTTGGTAGAGAATTTGATACCACTTTGCATCTTCGTAAACAAGAAGCAGACGAATTTTATCAACACATTTCTCCGGCTAATTTATCAGCAGATATTCGTAGCGTACAACGACAAGCTTTTGCTGGTTTGTTATGGACAAAACAGTTTTATTACTATGTAGTAGAAGATTGGTTAAATGGCGACCCCAATCAACCATCTCCTCAACGAGATAACGCTCGCAATCAAGAATGGATGCATCTTTATAATGATGACATAATTTCCATGCCCGACAAATGGGAATTTCCCTGGTATGCTGCTTGGGATTTAGCTTTTCATGTCATTCCTTTGGCAATGATTGACCCAGATTTTGCCAAACGCCAAATGGATAGATTAACGCGAGAATGGTATCTACATCCTAACGGACAAATACCTGCCTATGAGTGGCATTTTAGTGATGTGAATCCCCCAGTTCATGCTTGGGGTACCTGGCGAGTTTATCAGATTGAAAAGGAGTTATACGGACGTACCGATACAGATTTTTTAGAACGGGTATTTCAAAAACTACTGCTCAATTTTACATGGTGGGTTAACCGTAAAGACAATAATGGAAATAATGTCTTTCAAGGAGGTTTTTTAGGTTTAGATAACATCGGTATTTTTGACCGCAGTGCTGAACTACCTACAGGAGGTTATTTAGAGCAATCTGACGGTACCAGTTGGATGGGAATGTATTCCTTGAATATGTTAGTAATTGCTCTAGAACTTGCTAAAACTAATCCTGTCTATGAAGATATTGCGAGTAAATTTTTTGAGCATTTCTTGTATATTGCCGATGCCATGAATCACATCGGTGAAACTAATATTCACCTGTGGGATGATACTGACCAATTTTACTATGATGTATTGCATTTACCCCATGACGAGCGTCTGCATTTGAAAGTTCGTTCAATGGTGGGTTTAGTTCCTTTGTTTGCAGTAGAAACTTTGGAAGCAAATATTTTACAAGCTTTTCCTGGCTTTAGAAAACGGTTTGAATGGTTTATCAAAAACCGTCCTAATTTACAAAAAAATATTGCTTCTTTAGAAACTACGGGAAGTGAAGCTAGACGATTGCTCTCCATTGTCAGCCCAGAAAAGCTTAAATCAATTCTGCAAAAAATGCTAGATGAAACTGAGTTTTTAAGTCCTCATGGTATCCGCTCTGTCTCCAGATTTCATGCTGACCATCCCTATATATTTGAAGTTGATGGACAAAAGCATTCTGTTAATTACGAACCCGCAGAATCAACTAATGGAATGTTTGGTGGAAATTCTAACTGGCGCGGTCCAGTTTGGTTTCCGATGAATTACTTGATGATTGAATCTTTAGCAAAATTCTATGACTACCTGGGGGATGATTTCAAAGTTGAATGTCCTACTGGTTCTGGTCAATTTATGACCTTGAAAGAAGTCGCAACCGAGTTATCCCATAGGTTGATGAATATCTTTTTGCGCTCGGAAGCTGGATATCGTCCGGTTCATGGTGGTAATTGTTTGTTCCAAACCAATGCCCACTGGCGCGATTTGATTTTGTTTTATGAGTACTTTCACGGCGATAATGGTGCTGGACTCGGAGCCAATCATCAAACAGGTTGGACGGGTTTAGTAGCAACTTTAATCCATTCCTGTGGAGTTCCTTCACAACCAGAAAATACTAACCGTGTGATTATTTCTCAACTACATTAGAATTTCCTCGACTTTAGTCAGGAAAGAAATCAATGATTTCAATTGCGAATTGTTGTAATCTTCTGCCAGAAAGGAAGTGAAGAGAATTATTCTATCTATTCACAAAAATCGTAAATTAAACACTACCTATTGACACAAATCTAATCTTTACTTTGTGTCAATAATTTAAGCATCCAAATATTCCTACCGGAGGACGAGAGGTTAGTTCGGTTTCTCTACTATGAGTAAGGAGACTGGCAGTTCTAATTATGTCAGTTGCTAAAAACTTGTATGCGAATACTATTAGTAGAAGACGACCCCGAACAATTGGAGCCATTACAAGGTGTGCTGTCAGAAGCCGGATATCTTGTAGATGGGGTTGATGAAGGAGAAACCGCACAGTGGCTGTTATCCAAAAAAGAGTATGACTTGTTGATTCTAGACTGGATGTTGCCTACAATCAGCGGGTTAAGTCTTTGTCGTCAGTATCGAATGCTCGGTAAAACCGCACCCGTACTGATGCTTACTGCTAAGGATACCACGTTGGATAAAGTTGCTGGCTTAGACGCGGGAGCAGATGACTATCTTGTTAAGCCTGCCGATCTGCTAGAACTCTTAGCGCGGGTACGTGCTTTAGGGAGGCGTTCTCCTCAGTGGGTGGGAGATATTCTTACTGTTGCAGATTTACAACTACATCTAAGTAACTTGACTGTTGGACGCAATCAAGTATGTGTGGAATTATCCCCACGGGAAACTCAATTGCTAGAGTACCTAATGCGTCACCGTAACCAAGTCTTGACTCGCGAGCAGATCGAAGAAGCTTTATGGGAGTGGGGTACGGAACCAGAGAGTAATGCATTGACTGTGCTAGTACGCAAATTGAGACATCGCTTGCAGATAGTTGGTGCAGCGGATTGGATTAAAACTATTTACGGTATGGGCTATAGTTTGAAAACACCAGGTAACTAAAAACAAACAAATTAAATAATAAATCAAAATTTAGTCAAAACTGACCTAAATCCTTGTTAATTTTTGAGTCGATAGCTTACCAATATCCTGACATCTTCGCGAGATAATCCCAGTTCTTGAATAATCATAGCTTTGACAGAGTTTAATTCTGTAACTGGAAATTCAAATTCTAATCTTTGAAGTGCGGAGTTAGCAGTATTAACTTGAACTTTTGTAAAACCACGCTTTTTTTTAATTTCGGCTAAAATTCCTAATACTTTAACCGTAGATTGTACCTGCATTTGTGTATTAGGTTGCAGCGTCTCTATCGGATTGGATAGTCCCAGTTCTTGAGCAATTATAGCTTTTACAAAAATTAATTCTGTACCTGGAACTTTGAACGTTAACTTTTTGAGTGTAGAGTTTGTGGTCTGAAGTTCAACTTCGGTAAACTCCTGCTCTTGTTCTATTTCAGCTTTAGTTATTAATACATTAGCTGCAAACTTTACCATGACCGTGCGCGTACCAGCTTGGAGCTTGTTTTGTGTAGTGTAGGAACGACTTAATAATAGGTTCGTTAACGATTCACCACTAAGTCCGAAAGCAATTATAAGCAGCGGTAATGGTAGTAAGTATGCTAGCTTGGAAGAATGCAGTTTTTCCAATAATCGAGAGAAGGACATAGAGCAACAACTGATTAAATTTTGTGGATAAATTAAGTTTAATAATTCTATTACAAAGTCTTTTTCACACTGGTATTTTATAAGAATACAAGTAACGCAAATGTACTCATAGGCTTAGTTTTTCTTGTCTATATTGCCGATATAAGTATCAAAATCAAAAATTACCGCGCCTTATAAAAATTGTGTTCACATTCGCTCCTCTATGAGCCTCTCGCCTAAGTTTCATGTTTCATCGTAGTCGCAGCAATTTAGCTTTATGGTTTACCCTGACAATGGGGAGCATTTTGGTTGTTTTTGCGGGAGTAATTTATTATCAAGCAGTCTCAGACCAGCTAGAGAATCTTGATCGCTTACTTCTCAAAAAATCCAGAATCATCACGGTGAATGCAAGGTACGATCTGCGTCAAAAACAGTTAGACTTGGAAAATGTGCCGCTTATAGGAAGTAAAGTTCTACCTTTAGGTAGCGAACTTGTATATGCACGTTGGTACGATACTAAAGAACAACTGATACAATTTTTCGGTACGGTTCCAGAGACGCAGTGGACGATAGCCCCTGGATTTAAAACTCTTAAGACTACCTTTTATTCGTCAAAAAGAGAGTCTACCGTTACTTGGCTCCGTCAGTTAACGCTGCCCGTATACCAAGATAATTTATTAATCGGTTATCTTCAAGTAGCAATACCCCTAACGTCCGCACAAAATAATCTAGCTGAGTTAAGGCTTGTATTGATTTTGACAGTACCAGTAACTTTAGGAGTTATTGGTCTGGCTGGTTGGTATTTGGGGGGAATCGCAATGCAACCGATTCGTGATAGCTACGACCAGCTGCAACGCTTCACATCTAATGCTTCCCATGAATTGCGATCGCCTTTATCAGCTATTATTAGCAATGCTCAGTATGGCTTTCTGTCTAAATCTAACGATATTGAGGTGCAGCGTCAGCGTTTCGAGAAGATTTCCAATGTTGCCAAGTCAATGAATATTCTGGTGAGCAATCTGCTGCTTTTAGCGCGTCATGCAGGTCGATTATCTCCTGAATCTTTACAAGAAGTTGACCTAAAAAGTCTGCTTTTAGGGATAGCAGATGAATATACAACACAAGAAGCTGCAAAACATCTTAATCTAACTTATACTTTACCAACTGCCAGTATACTTGTATTAGGTGATGCCGACTTGCTGCGACAAGCTGTAGTTAATTTACTTGATAATGCCTGTAAATATACTTTCCCTGGGGGTCAAGTTGAACTACGACTGTTCACCCAGTCAAATTGGGCTGTGGTTGAAGTTGCAGACAATGGTATCGGTATTCCTGAAGCCGATTTACCACATATTTTTGAGCGGTTTTATCGGGTGGATAAAAAGCGAACGCGCAAAACTGGTGGATATGGATTAGGATTATCGATTGTCCAACAAGTTTTATCTGCACACGGTGGTCATCTTAGTGTCAAAAGTACAGTTGAGAAGGGGTCAACTTTCAGAATAGTTTTGCCACTCAAGTAGTCGCTGTCACTTTCTGTTAACATTTTTTGGCAATACTGAAAATAACGAGAAGGTTGCATTCTTTTTGATCTGCCTTATTTACAATCTTGAGTGACAACTGGTAAGCTGTTACGCATTTAATTTGTATAATACTAGCGAGCAAGATGCATGTCCTTACGGACACGCTGCGCTACCGCACTACAATATTTTCAGGTTTTCCTGTTATACAATTTAGCTGCACATCAGCTTATCAAACAACCACAACATTTGAATCATGTTAATAATCAACTTTTTACTAACTTGGCTAATTGCTGCTCTATCGCTATTGCTTACAGCCTACTTTGTACCAGGCTTTCAGTTTGACACTTTTGGCACAGTTGCTGTTGCAGCATTAACTTTAGGGTTAGTCAATGCAATTGTTCGACCCTTTTTGGTGATTTTGACACTTCCCCTAACCCTTGTCACCCTGGGTTTGTTTCTTTTTGTCGTTAATGCGGTGATGCTTTTGCTAGTAGGGTTTCTTGTACCTGGTTTTGTTGTTGCTGGTTTCGTACCTGCCATATTAGCTTCTATTGTTCTGACAATTGTTTCTACAGTGCTGGGGCTTTTAGTTAGAAATGTTACGTAAAATTGTTTAGTTCACTTTTGTTTTTGTCACTTTTTATTCAAATTTATTACACGCTAATACTGAAGATTCAGATAGTTATGATGAGTTTAGATAATTGTGTCTTAAAATCTGAGTTAATATTTTTTGAACGTAGTAATCTGATATTTTTCCTATTCTCTATTTTTTAGTCATGGTTAAATATGATTTTGATGATCTCCTGCGCTACTTTCGTCCGGTAGATAAAGGCTTACGAGAATTACTCAAGAATCAACAAACACCTTTAATTTTAGCGGGAGTTGAATATCTATTTTCAATTTATGAACAAGCAAACACTTACATTAATTTAATTGATGAAGGGGTTACAGGTAATCCACATCGGCTAACAGTAGAAGAATTGCATTCCTGTGCTTGGCAAATTATCCAGCCACACTTTGAGCAATCTCAACAAGCAGCAGCAGACTATTATCAAGATTTAGTTGATACAGAACAAACTAGTAATGATATTCAAGAAATTGTTGCGGCTGCTTATTATCAAAGAATAGAGACTTTGTTTGTGGGGAGAGGTATTCAACTGTGGGGAAGTTTTAACCCGGAGTCTAACCAAGTTGAATTGCATTCACAGCAAGAAATTGGTGACGAAGATTTAATGGATTTTGCTGCTATTTATACTTTGTTAAACAGTGGAACCGTTTATGCAGTATCACCGGAATTAGTTCCAGAGAATACGTTCTTAGCTGCTACATTCCGGTATTAATATAATGAGATTCCCTTGCAAATCAATCTTCATCAAGAGGTGTCTTTTGACTGATAATCTACTTTAGTAGGTGCAGCAATTACCGCAGTTTTATTTATGGTAGGGCAGTTTTTCTTTGGGTCATTTCTTAGTCAAATTGATATTAGATCTCCTTACGGAGTAGCAGGTTCTTTTCTAATTATTATTACATGGATTTATTATGCCGCTCACATTCTATTTTTAGGTGCAGAGTTTACTAAGGTTTACGCTAAAATATACGGTTCTCCGATTGTACCGGAAAAGTATGCAGTCCGCATTTCTAACAAAAATAAAAACTTCTAGCTGTTTTCAAGTAGCAATTATGAGGATAAATAATCGTGGTTCCTTTACGAGATAACAACCCGACAACAATTACCCCCTATATAAATTATGGGTTAATCATTGCCAATATCCTCGTTTTTCTTTATCAACTGAGCCTGACATCGCAACAATTGCAAGGGCTTTTCTACGTTGCAGCATTAGTACCATGCCAACTTTCAAACACTTGTCCCAGTGGCTTAGACAATCAGTTTATACCGGAGTGGATGACCTTAATTACATCCCAATTTTTACATGGAGGTTTTTTGCACCTAGCAGGCAATATGCTGTTTTTGTGGGTTTTTGGTAACAACATTGAAGACCGCTTGGGTCATGTAAAATATTTAATTTTTTATCTGACCTGCGGCGTTTTAGCAGCGTTGTCTCAGTGGTTTTTTTCACAAAATTCGACGATTCCTTCTTTGGGTGCTAGTGGTGCGATCGCAGGAGTTTTAGGTGCATACATTCTTCGTTTCCCAAGAGCCGAAGTTCTGACCTTAATTCCTTTGGGGTTTTTCATAACCACAGCACGAATTCCGGCATTTTTCTTTCTGGGGTTTTGGTTTGTCCAGCAAGCTTTTTATGGTATTGCCAGTTTACAGGCTCGCTCTAATATTGGAATGGAAGGAGGAGGGATTGCTTATTGGGCACACGCAGGGGGCTTTGTCTTCGGAGCTATTCTTGCTCCTCTATTCGGTTTGTATAAGCGCCGCTAAAAAATGAACATTTTGATATTCAGTTGAATTGAACTACTGTTTCAAATTTACTTATGTTCGTCACTTTATCTTCACATTTTATTTAAACAATGAAGGTAGCAAAATTAAAAGGTAATTAGCGATGAATAAACAAGTATTCTTGAGCATAACTTTGGCAGCATTTTTTGTAATTAAATTTTAATCTTTTATGAGAGTTAAAATGGCTTCTAATCAACTTCAACACGCTATTGGTGTATTTTCCAGCCATCAACATTTGGTAGAGGCATTCAACGAGTTGAGAAATAGTGGCTTTCCGATGAATAAGATTTCTGCGATCGCCAAAAAGCCTCAACTTGACGATGCCGATACAAGTGAAAGTAACATTGCTTCATCTGAAGGCGCAGTAATGGGTGCCATAGCAGGTGCTAGAGTTGGAGGTTTACTTACTTTGGTCGCAGGCTTGGGTGCTTTGTTGATTCCTGGGTTTGGTCCAATATTGGCTGTAGAGTCTGTTTTAGTAACTCTTTTAGGAAGTGGAGCGACAGCAGCAGCTGGTGGTCTAATTGGCGCATTACAAGGTTGGTTTTTACCTGAAGAAGCGGCTTTGCTTTATAACAACCGAGTATGTCAAGGAAATTATTTAGTAACAATAGAAGCAATAGAGGATGATATCCGTCGTGCTGAACCAGTTCTTAGTCGTTGGGGTATCCAAGATTGGCGTGTTGTTGATGTTCCCACAAGTTGAAACGGTTGGATTTCTGCTTTATGTTATTGAATAAAGCAGAGGTCAAGAGGTAGCTATTTATGCGCTCTCTACCTGTCACAATCCTGAAGGCTCTAATACCCCAACTTACTCGGCATTGCCCCTGAATAAGTTGGGGTCGAATCCCCATCACAAAGGAACATAAAGCCCTCAGTTCCCCCTGCCTCTTGCCTTCTTATGCAAGAGCTTAGACTAATAAGTATAAATGCCGCGAAAAAAACACAAATTTTGACATTCAGTGAAATTGAACTGCTGTTTAAAATTCATCTACGTTATTAGTGTCACTTTCTTGTCACATTTTAGTGAAACAATTAAAAGTAGTAGCTTAAAAGACAATTAGCAATGAGTAAACAATTATTCTTGAGCATAACCTTATGAGCAATTTCTACAATCCCAACCTTACCTAATTGGCACCAACAAAAAGCATCATCACTGATTTACAATATCTATCCATTCTCTCTATCTTTTAGTACGTATAAACTCGTCAACTAGTTTTTGATAATTTCGTCATAATTACTTCTTTTTATATAGTTTAACTATTTTATTGGTTTCGTATTTAATCTCCAATATAAATACCCGACAACTCAAGTTTATATAAATGTATTAACACTGAAGAATCATGAAATTCATCTTTAATTAAACCTATCTTATTAATACTAAGTATTGCTGGGAAATAATTATATATTGTTATTGCTTGGGACTTCTTATAATGAAGCATTTACATCTAGTGAATGCTTCATTATATTGCGTAATAAGCACGTTTTTCAAAGGTAAATTGAACGAAATAACATAATTATTCTTGCGTAAATAGTTACAACAAAAAGTCTTTTAAATCATACTTTATTAATGCCTGACTATACAACCTAAGACAGATATATTCTCAAAACAAATAATTAATATCTTTAAAAGTTAGTACTTAAGATAGATTTTTTAAAGGAACAAATAGTTTTATTATATTTAATAATTGCATAAAAAATAGAATAAAAAAATAACATTTATGCAAATTTATTTTAGATTCCTGAAATGTTTTTGTATTTGTTTTGCAATAGACAAAAGCATTTTTTATCTCAAATAAATACAATATTAGCAAGCAATTTGAAGTAAATGTAATCATTTTTTTAGTGAACTCAGCCAGGGCAGTGAATAACTTAAAATCAGATTCAAAAATCAGGTTCTATTGCTAACCATATGGATTCAATAAACCTATCTTTAAGTGAAAATTTGCCTTTGAACTTTTAGAACAAAATAACTACTAAGTTAACCATCACAGTTACATAGGAGAAGCCTTTTGAAATTAGCTGCGCGTCCGATAATAACGCTTAAACCGACACTTTCCCTCATCGATACGATTTCGATAATTGTTGGAGTAGTAGTTGGTGCTAGCATTTTTCAAACTCCCTCATTAGTAGCTGCAAACACTGGTAGTGTGGAAATTGCTTTGCTTACCTGGGGGGTTGGTGGAGTGATTTCTTTAATTGGTGCGTTGTGCTATGCCGAACTAGCAACGACTTATCCCCATCCCGGTGGTACCTATTACTATCTCAGACGAGCCTTTGGTAGCTCAATCGGGTTCCTGTTTGCATGGACTCGTATGAGCGTAATCCAAACTGGTTCGATCGCATTATTAGCCTTTGTGTTTGGGGATTATGCCTCGCAACTATGGAGATTGGGAGGTTATTCTGCCTCGATTTATGCTGCGATCGCAATTGTGCTGTTAACTGGATTAAATATGCTTGGTGTTCGTCAAGGCAAGCAGACGCAAAATTTGTTAGCAGTTGCTCAAGTTGTAGGCTTAATCATTATCTGTGCCATTGGTTTACTGGGAGTTTCGTATAACGGAGCGCCTACTTTACCCCCTGATGGAGCAACTAATCCCACTTCAAACAATCTAGGTTTAGTAATGGTATTTGTATTGCTCAGTTACGGAGGTTGGAACGAAGCAGCATATATTTCCGCAGAAGTTCGCGATGGTAAACGAAACATTGCGCGAGCGCTAATTTGGAGTATTGCCATCATCTCCGCGCTGTATATGCTCGTTAACTTGGCATTAATTAGGGGGCTAGGATTAACTCGAATGGCAGCATCTCAAGCAGTTGTTGCAGATTTAATGCGGTTAAATCTGGGAGAAACTGGTGCCATATTAACGAGTTGCTTGGTTGCGATCGCCACAGTTTGCTCTCTTAATGCCACAATTTTAACTGGCGCTCGCACAAATTACGCATTGGGACGTGATTTCTCAGTTGTGACACTTTATCTGTTACCCGAACTCAACTTGAGACTGCGATCTCAATTGTTAGAACAACTCAAACCCGGTACTCGCATTGTTTCCCACGCATTTGATATGGGCGAATGGAAACCTGATCGCGTGGTTAAAACTAAGAGAGGAAATCCGATTTACCTGTGGGTTGTCCCCGAAGAAATTCCCGGTAATGTACGAGCAAATATTTTAGAAAATTCCAGTCAATTTGCGCCTGGATATTTTCATTTAATTAATCGTCTGAGAATGAATAATGATTTGCAAGGTCTTGAAGATATCAAGTAATTAAGGAGAATTAAATCGAAAATTGGACTTTAGACAAAAAACTGAATCAGTTAATAGGGTCAAAACTATTAACCAAGAAAGATACTACAACCATTGGCAATCCAAGAAATAGGCAAATTAACCATTGATTCAAGTTTAGTGGTGCCGTATAAAATAAGCTATTCATCAAATTCCATTGACTAAAAATTATCTGCAAAATTACAGTACAAGCGATTCCAATTCCTATTGCTGAGGCATCGCTAACTGTCTGCTTGATGCCACGAAGTTTATTGATAACAGCACTTCCGAATTGACTAATACTTAAAAGATAAAAAATTCTTCCTCCTACTAAAGCCTGAATTGCCATTGTTCTGGCTAAATCGATATTTCCTGTGGTTTGTCGTATCCATTCAAAAACGCCAAAAATCAAAATCCAATTAAAGACTGAAATTGCCAGGATGCGTTTGATTAGACTTTGGGAAAGTAACGGTTCGCGAGGATTACGTGGTGGTTTTTGCATCACCCCAAGATACTTTGGCTCAAAGGCTAAAGGTATAGTCATGGTGATAGAGTTAACCATATTTAACCACAGAACTTGTAAAGATAAAATCGGCAATTCTCTGGCAAACAGTACACTAATCAAAATCGTCATCGATTCACCGCCATTGACAGGTAAGATAAAAGCGATCGCTTTGAGCAAGTTCTGATAAACAGTGCGCCCTTCCTCAACTGCTGCTTCTATGGACGCAAAATTATCATCGGTTAAAATCATGTCAGAGGCTTCTTTTGCTACCTCTGTACCTGCACCTCCCATCGCAATACCAATATCTGCCTGCTTGAGAGCGGGCGCATCGTTGACACCATCCCCCGTCATCGCGACGACTTCACCTTTTGATTGTAATGCTTCGACGATACGGAGTTTTTGCTCTGGAGCAACGCGAGCAAAAACCATTCCATCTTCTATAGCCATAGCGAGTTCTGATTTACCCATTTGAGCAAGTTCGCTTCCTGTAAAAGCCAGAACTTCGCCGTTTTTGTTGAAGCCCATAGTTTGAGCTATTGCTTGAGCAGTTACTGCATGGTCGCCTGTAATCATTTTGACTTGGATACCAGCTTCTTGACAGGCTTGTACCGCCTTGATTGCTTCTGCTCTAGGCGGATCGATCATCCCCTGCAATCCCAAGAAAATCAAATCATTTTCGATGTCTGTATGGTCAAGGGAATCCTGAGTAACTGGCATGGATTTTTTTGCAAACGCTAATACCCGTAAACCAAGATTCGCCATTGCATCAACTTTTTGATGCACCGTTTGTGCATCCACAGGGGTAAGGTTTCCCTCTGCATCTAACCAAAGTTGACAACGTTTAAGAATAGCTTCAACTGAGCCTTTAATGTAAATAATTTTGTGTTTTTGTTTATTTGGCAATGACGAAGTTTCATGTAAAGTTGCCATGTATTGGAACTCAGATTCAAAGGGTATAACATCCAATCTGGGCATTTTCTGTTCTAAGCTGCTGCGGGTATATCCAGCCTTATTGGCAACGGCTATCAACGCTCCTTCTGTTGGGTCGCCAACAATCTCCCACTGCTCGTCTTTTTTTTCTAGATGCGAGTCATTACATAAAAATCCGGCTTTTAAACATTCTTTAAGAGCAGCACAATTATCCCAGTTTAATGCTTTTTCATTGAGTAAAATTTCTCCTTGTGGAGCATAGCCTACACCAGTCACAGTGTAATTTTGACTTCCGGCATATATCGATTGTACAGTCATCTGGTTTTCAGTGAGTGTACCAGTTTTGTCAGAGCAAATAACTGTAGCACTACCAAGAGTTTCGACTGCTGGTAATTTGCGAACAATTGCATGACGACGTGCCATGCGGGAAACACCTATTGCTAATGTAACCGTAACAACTGCTGGCAACCCTTCAGGAATAGCACTGACTGCAAAGGCGATCGCAGCTTCAAACATCTCTGCCCAAGAGTAGCCGTATCCTAGTCCAACCGCAAACATCAATGCTGCTATCCCTAAAATGATATAGAGCAAAGTACGGCTGAATTTGTCAAACTTGCGAGTTAATGGAGTTTTGAGGCTGTTTCCCTGCTCCATTAGCTGGGAAATACGCCCAGCTTCTGTAGTATCTCCAATGGCAACAATAATGCCCTTGCCAATGCCAAAGGTGACAAAACTACCCGCATAAGCCATATTAGTGCGTTCTGCTAAAGGTGCATCTAGACTGAGTAGTTGCGTGTTTTTTTCAATTGCAATTGATTCACCCGTGAGTGCTGATTCATTCACTTGCAGATTCCGTACTTGCACCAGACGTAAATCGGCTGGTACTTTGTCTCCGGAAGCTAGTAGAACCATATCCCCCGGAACTAACTCTGTTGATGGAATCTGCATCTTTTGACCATCGCGAATGATGGTTGCATTTGTTTTTACCGAGGAAGCTAAGGCAGCGATCGCACTTTCAGCTTTAGACTCTTGCACAAAACTAATAATGGCGTTAATCAGGGTTACACCCCAAATCACCCCAGCATTCACCCATTGCCCTAAAAACGCCTTGATTGCACCTGCTATCAATAAGATGTACAGCAGGGGTTGGTTAAATTGTAAGATAAATCGTAGCAATGGACTCTTACCTGGCTTGCTCTTGAGTTCATTTTCACCAAAATGTTCCCGTTTTTTCGTCGCAACAGCAGAAATTAAACCAGTTTCTAAATTAGAATCTAAATGTCGAGTTATTTCTTGTACAGATAGATGATGCCATTGAGTTGACCGAATTATCTCTCTTTGTGTTGCTGTCATCTTATTCGCCCTTATATTTAAGATTTGCAGTGAAAATCTAAGACTATTAGCTATTGTTGTAATTTTTAGCTAATTATTAAAGTTGATCTGTATATCTACTATTAGAGACAAATGTGATTCAAAAGTGAGTCTATTAAAATTCAGAATTTAAATTGAATGTCGGACATAATTCGAGTCATGGTAGTTGCAGCTTCCCCAGTCATCAGAATGGGAGCAACGCGATTTTGTGAAAACCAGTGCGATACACCTTCGGTGTCGGCTTCGCCTATCGCCAAATTAACACCTAGGAACAAAACAAAAAAATAACATGACATATAGTATAAATACATAAGCGAGAGGAATAAGGAGTTGCAGCTTTGCTGCAACTCCTTATTCTTTGAGAACAAAAAAAGGTAAGATTCCCTATGATAAAGGGTTTTATGGCTCAAAACTCTCTACTCATGGGGTGCTTACCTTTTAGGTATAAAATATATGCAACTCTAGATTTAAGCAAATATGAAGGAGGAATTCAAAGACAATGTTACGAAAATTTTAGAATTGACTGATGCTGAAAATTGGGATGGAGTAGAAATAAAAAATAAAGAAGAGGAAATAAGAAATATTGCTCTAATTTATCGCATATCAATGTGTAGCAATTATGAACGTATAATCTTTCTCATAGTACGTTAGCTATCAATACAGCAAACAAGAAAACACAAGGATGGTGGCGTATAAAAACAAAAAATCACGGATATAAAAATCGTCAGATATTAACTATAGGAAATGTAGAATTAAGTCTCAAGTTGCCTTACGTTGTGGAACGTAATAATAAGAATAATCAAACAAGCAAGACTTTAAATCAAGGATTTTGTCCCTTTTTAAGGTGGCTAGGTATGGAAGAAGGAATTACTCCTCTGGTATGGTCAACTGTTGCTGGCGGATGGCGCAATAAGTTCATCATTTGACGCTGCACGTCAAACATTAATAGATTGGGGTATTCATCCACCGTTTAAAACGTATAGAACGCCTTACTTATTGTTTTGGTAAAATTGGATTGAGCCTACGTGAATCAAAAATATTTAATCTTAATATTGGTAATTTATTACCAGGTGATACATTAAAAGGTCAACGGGTAGTTATAGCTGCTGATGGTGAGTCCAGTCGGCGGTGTCGGTTTCCGTCCCGTCGAACTGGCGAACCCGAAGGGTGGAAGAACTAGAATTCGTATTGATAAAAAAGGTCGTAAAAATTCTAAGACAAACAGGCATGGTTCTACTGGAGAATGGATTGAACCGAAAGTTTTGACGATTTATAGTGTAGATGAAAAAGGTAAAAAAATTAAAAATGGTGAAATTCCAATTGTAAATGATGGAAAGAGATGAAGATTACAAAGAATTTCTCAAAATCCTCGAAATGTATCTTGTTAGTTTAGGAATAAATAAAGCGAAACAAGTTTTATTAATTGCTGACGGAGCAGAATGGATATGGAAACATATTCCTCCTCTTCTTGAAAAATTAAATTGCCCATTAGAAACTTATCATCTGTTAGATTTTTATTACGCAACTGAACATCTGCAAATATTTGCAGATAATATTTTTTCTAAAGAAACAGAACGGAAGCCTTTGTGTAAAGAAACTCGTTCTGCATTAAAAAAAGGTAAAATAAATTCTATTATTCAAGACATGAATAAACTAAGTTTGGAATTGACTGGCGAGCGTCGTAAAAATTTAGATAGAGTTAGGAATTATTTTATCAAAGGGAATAAAGAAGGATGTTTCAATTATCATAAAATTTCCAAAATTAAACTACCTATTGGTAGCGGTGAGGCAGTGCGTTGCGGGGGTTCCCCCCGTTGTAGCAGCTGCCGAACCCGAAGGGTGCTGTGGAAAGTTTAATTCGCCAAGCTGTTAACTTACGCCCTGATTGGAAATAGCAAATTTTGGTTAAAAAATAATGCTGAAAATTTTGTTACACGCTCGTTGTCAATGGATTGCTGACTGTTGGAATAATTTCTGTGATTCTATTTTAACTGCACTCGTTAAGCCGATACAGATTGCATAAATTATACCAAATATTCTTTTTTTCTCTTTATTATGTAATTATCAGCACCCTTCCGCTGGGGTATTTTTTGCTGACTTTATATCTATAACTTAGAGATGTGTGCCGCTTTGCGGCACACATCTCTTGTCTCACACAGTATTATTACTCTAATGATATGTGTCATTTATATTTTTATTACTGATGTTTGTTGTTAGCGATCGCGATAAAACTGGTTGATTTCACAAAATCGCGTTGCTCCCTGTCTCCTCAAGGGTAGGGTTTTCACTTACATAGAGGGAATAGTTATATCCTCGTATTACTACGGAATACCTTAGCCATACTTCCCTATTTTCTAGGGGTTTCTACTAAGAACGAGTCGCACCATGTAACCATGAGGATTCCGTTCTCCATTGTAAGGAATCTCAACTCCTGGATGAATAATTGGTATCCAAAATAAGCACCATTCCTGCGGTGTCATAGGTTCTAATATTCCGAACAATATCTCTTGGCTATCGGGTTTATTTTGCGTTCTTAGCAATATAAATTTTGCGAACCAACGAGGGATTTTTTTAGTGTTCGTTTGCGGTTCTTGACGACATTGCATATTACTTATTTATGAATGGTTGTTTTATTTAGTCATGCCAACTGAAATGCCATTAATTAATTGTTAATCAAAGGCAACGTTTTACAAGAATCTAATTTGCTCTCAATTTAAAAAGGAATCTCTGAAGATTGATAATTAGGATGCGATGCTTTCAAATCCGAGATAAAAGCAGTTAGAGCATGAATTCCCGTGTACAAAGTTCCACTTTTTGTTTGATATCCTTTACCACTCCAACCATTCCAGCCCAGATTTTCTCCAATAGAGCCAAATTCAGCTATTACCGAGTTAGATTTTGATTTCTGCTGCAAAACTTCATGATGTTTCCTGCTCATTACTTGAAGCTGAGTTAATTCCTGTTCTCTTTGGGAAAGTACGTTATTTAAGCGCTCGACTTCTGACATTAATGGCTCAATACTTTTCTCTAACTTCTTGTTAACCACCTTTGCAGCTTGCTTATTTAAGGTATTACCCCAGCTATCTTTGTTTGAATCTTCGAGGGCTTTTTCTAAGTCTTTTATTCGTTGTTGGAGTTGGTTATTTTGATCTACTAAACTACGTACAGACTGCAATTCGTTATATGAAGCTATTAATTGCTCGATTAGTTCATGTTTGGCTTGTTCCATCTGAGTCGCGTGTTTTTGCGCCGCAATTATTTCCTCTTTTGCTGCTTTTAGCGCTGCATCGCGAATTTCTACAAATTTTCTGACTGCTTCTTCGGCTCTCTCTTTGTCTCGTTGTGCTAAAGCTTCGGTGATTTTCTGTTCCACTTGGGCTGGTGTAAACATTTCTTTTGGAGAAGCTGGTTTTATATCACTACGAAGGGATTCTGGCTGAATTTGATGTGGTTTGAACAGATGTTTTACTTCCATACCCTGAGAAACTGTATGGTCAAGTAGAACCCAGAAATCATTGTTCCATTCGGAAATTATTATCCCGCTATAACCAGTCCAACCCCTATCATCACTTTTGATTACAATTCTCATTCCAGGAGTGAGGAGTGGGGGAGCGCAACAGTGGGGGAGTGGGGGAATATTGTTCGATTTCCCCTGTTCTACCTGTCGCTCTCTCTCCCGCTCCTCTTTCACTTGTGCAGCTGTTATCTTTGGCGATAAGCCGTTCGGACATGCGCTTCGCGATCTGCTTGCAGCAGCGCTTCGCTATCGCACTAGCTCTTTTACTAAATCATGGCTGACCTTAGTTAGTTGACGTAGCGCTGATACGCTCCATTTTTGGACGTTTTGACGGATGAGACGCTGCGTCCTTGAAGGCAATTTCTCAAACCAGGCATAAATTTCCATTGCGCTTTTAGCGAAATAACGCGAAGAACCAAAGTCATCGGATATCAGCCATTGTTCAAATACTTTCTTACCGTTTGGGCAATGAGCAATACAGTCATAATATAAATCCCACAAAGCTTTACCGCTTCCTAGTAAGCCATCGAAGGTTTGACGAACGAAACCCACAAAGTTTCCAAGGGTCGATTTTGCTTTATTTTGTAAATCGGGTTTAGCAAATTTTGCGTAATCAAAAGTGTACGCTAGTGCAAAAGGCGCAGTTGTGTTCATAATAGAGATAGATGTTCCGAATAAGAGATAAATGTCTTTTTTAGAGATGTTTCTTTCTATTTGGATAAACCAAGTCCTCCGTTTTGATTGCGAGTCGTGGCGGGGGACTTTGGTGTTTAAAACCAAGTTGCAAAATCTCCTCAAGCAATGCTTAAATGCAGTGCTGGGAATATTTTTATTTCTATACCTAAAATCATATCACACAATCACACACTCAGACAGTCAGATAATCACATGATTATTTGTATTATTTATTTGTATTATTAGTTATGGCTAGGAAAACCAGAACGGAGAGACTTACCCTTTCTATGGAAGAAAAATTAAAGCGGCGTTTTAATACCGTGTGTACCTGGAAAGGCATAAACATGAGTGATATTGCCCATGAGTTAATTGAAAAGTGGGTTGAGGAGAATGCACCACCAGGTCTTCTTAGCCAAGAAGAAGATTCAGATGGGAATAAAAAAAGTTAAGTCGTCTTGTTTATAGTTAAAGTAGATGATCGAGTTAAAAATGCTTGCGGAGCAAAAAATATCTGTATGCTAAATCCTTTCTCACTTCCAACACTACCGAACGGAAAAAGTTTCCGTTCGGTTACTATGTAAATATTAATACAAGTATTGTTCCTATTAAAACAATTGTTTGTAAGTAAAAATGGATACAAATAAACAACTGCTATATTAAAATACACTTCACTATATAGCGTAATTAAAGTTGGGAGCAATAGTGAGTGGAAAGCAGTACAGTAGGAAACCGTTGGGCATTTTTAGTTGGAGTAAATCGTTATAGTGACCCTAACTTTAGTAGGTTAAAGTTCTGTGTCAATGATGTCAAAGCTTTAGAACAAATTCTTAATTACTTGGGTTATCAAGTAGTTTGTCTCCACGATGAATTGAACTCGGATGACCATCGGTTTCCCACTCGCGATAACATCGAAGCTGAATTAAAAGGACTTTGCAGTCAAATAGCACCTGATGATTTACTTTGGGTGCATTTCGCTTGTCACGGTACCCAGGTAAATAAGGGGAGTGCGACCTGAAAGGTCAATTAAACTGAGACTCCGAGTCTTTCTGGGCTTTCTACCCCAGACCTCCGTAGAGTATTCCGTATTCTAACGGTACGTCACTCCCCTCGTAGGTAACGAAACAGTCGGAGTGCAGACGCTAAAAGTAGCCATAGCTGCCAGGGTCAGGCAGTGAGGAGCAAGGGGGAAAGATGTAGAAGGGTGAACACAGTCTAAGGTATTGATTAAATCACGTCACTTTAGAACGAGCTAAATGACTCCTGAAAAGCTCGAACCAAAACGGTAAATAGGTGGTTGTTATGTTTTCCTTTCATAACAACGTAGAAACGTAACTCCAGCCCTCTCAATATTGACAAATAGTACGTGATGTGGGTTTTTTAAGAAGGTAGAACGCTCAACAGCATTTAAACGCTTATGCTATCTCCGTTATTTGATGCTTTTGTAGAGGCAAGCCCAGTCAGTGTAATGATGCGAGTTTTAATGGAACGCATTTTTAACTCCGAGCGAATGAATCATTTGTTCAAGACTTACAGCGATCGCCAATACGAACAAGAGTTATTGTTTTCGACGACTGTGGATTTGATGAGTGTGGTGGTGTGCGGGATGTACCCATCAGTTCATGCAGCCTATCAAAAAAAAGCAGTGGAGATAAGCGTGAGCGCCACGGCATTGTACAACAAACTACAACGGGTTGAACTGCCCGTAAGTCGGGCATTATTACGTGAAACAGCATCCGACCTCCAGGAATTGCTCGCTCATTTGAATGTGGAAAGCCCTAGTTGTTTAGGAAAACAATATCCCATAAGAATCGTAGATGGCAGTTGTTTAGCTCTTAGCGAGCGTCGATTAAAAGCTTTACGTGGGAATGGAGCCAGACCATTACCCGGAAAAACAATTGCCATCCTAGACCCACAGACAAAACTGGTAGTTGATGTTATTCCCTGTGAAGATGGTCATGCCCAAGAACGCTCTTTATTTGGTCAAGTTTTAGCACAAGTGCTACCACAGCAGGTATGGATTGCAGACCGTAACTTCTGTACCTCTGGATTTCTACATAGCATTATTCAACAATCAGCATTTTTTGTGATTCGTCAACACGGAAACTTAGGATATACCCCCACAGGGGAATTACAGGAAATCGGATTATGTGAAACAGGAATCGTGTTTGAACAACTTGTTGAAATTGCTTATGAGGGAGGAAGTTTTCAGTGTCGCCGTATTGTAGTCAAGTTGACTCGTCCCACCCGCGATCAAGAGTGTGAAATGACGATTTTAACCAACTTACCACCAACAGATGCTTCTTCTATTTTGGTGGCAGAACTTTATCGAGGGCGATGGAGTGTAGAAACTTTATTCCAAACCGTGACCCAAAACTTTCATGGGGAAATTGAAACCTTAGCTTATCCCAAAGCTGCCTTATTTTCATACTGCATGGCTCTATCAGCATACAACCTTTTAGCAACACTTAAAGCAGTCCTCGGAAGCGTACATGGAGTGAACAAAATCCAAGCAGGGCTATCAGATTTTTATCTAGTGGATGATATTCATGGCATTTATCGGGGAATGATGATTGCGATTCCTCCGCTTCATTGGCAATGCTTTGAGAATTGTACGCTCAGTCACTTGGTGGACACTCTTGAGTATCTAGCAACCAAAATACATCTCAAATCATTTCGCAAGCATCCTAGAAATCCCAAAAAGAAGCAACCACCACCGATGGTTGATAGAAAACACCCTCACTGTTCTACGAAACGAAAGTTAAAGCAATACAAAGCAAATCAAGATTTTATCCCGTGACTCATAACCACAATATGTGTTTTTTGTCAATATTGAGAGGGCTGCTTTGTTGAAAGAGAAAATTGATAAAGCGCGGAATTTAAGAACGCAAATTCAAGCGAATGATAACCGCAGAGATGCTGATTACGATCAAAAACGTTTGCGTCTGCTTGATGTTGAACAAGAATTACGGGAAGCTCGGTTAACTGGTGATGTGAAAATTGCGGCGTTTTTTGCGGGGAGTAATAAGAAGGAACGAGAGGAGAAAGAAAAGGAGTTTGCAGAATTAGTTAGAAAATGGCGATATGAAACATCGGATGTAGAGACGTTAAATTTAACTTCTGTAAAACGGATTTCTCAAAAACTACGTCGCAGCAATCAATGTATTATTCCCTTTAACTGGGATATTGAATATCCAGAGGTATTTGATGTTGGGAAATCTGGGTTTGATGCTATTGTCGGAAATCCGCCGTTTGCAGGGAAGAATACCACAATTAATGCTAATGCACCCGGTTATCTGGATTGGTTAAAAGAAGTTTTCCCAGAATCCCACGGTAATTCGGATTTAGTAGCGTTTTTCTTTCGTCGTGCTTTTGATTTATTGCGTCAAGGTGGAGCATTTGGGTTAATTGCTACTAATACCATTGCTCAAGGTGATACTCGTAGCACTGGTTTGAGGTGGATTTGTCAGCATGGGGGAACGATTTATCATGCTCAAAAGCGGATGAAATGGGTTGGACAAGCTGCGGTTGTTGTCAGCGTTGTGAATGTATTGAAGGGAATTTATCAAAAAACAAAGCTATTAGATGGAAGGGAAGTTGATTTAATTTCCGCTTTTCTATTTCATGCTGGGGGAAATGAAAATCCAAAGGTGCTTTTAGCGAATGCGAATAAAAGTTTTCAAGGAAGCATTGTTTTGGGAATAGACATCTCCGAAAATAACCAAAGTCTTACTATCACTACTTTCTAAATTGCGATACACCCGAAGGGTGTCGGCTTCGCCTATCGCCAAACTGCAAAGGTCGCTAATGTATACGTAAAATTAGGCATTTGAGACACTTACTATTAATAACTAGCAGAAAGCTAGCATATGTGTTGAAAAATTTATTATTAACATGTTGAGTTTTTTATACTCATAAAATAAATGTACCTATTCGCAATCTAACAAGTCCACAAATAGTCATAATTATCTCTTCGTATTTATTTGAGTTCAATCTAAATCTCTCTTGAGCTACTCGGAATATTTTGACCAAACGAATTAAGTGTTCAACAAAGATTCGTTCAGATGCTAACTCTTTATTTCTTGATTTTTGTTCTGAAGTTAATTCTTGTTTTTTAGGTTTTTTATGAGGAGTTTTTGTTAACTCTTCTCCTTCATATGCTTTATCCCCATTAAATTTTTGATTTGGGTCAAATCCTTCTCGGGATTCACGAAACAATTTTACGTCACTTTTTGGTCCTGGTTTACCTGCTACGACATCAACAATATCTTTACCGTTTGGTAAAACTATTAATTGATTTTTTCGAGTATGGTTTTTCTTTTTACCTGAATAATACTTTTTCTGCTCTTTGTAAACTCAGCGGTCTTTCTACAGGCTGCTCACAGCTATCGACTATTAACTCATACTCTGTTAAAAGCTCTTGAACAATTTCGTAATCATTGGAGTTTTTTTACCTGTTCAAGTAAACTTGGTGGTAGTAGTTTGCCTAAAATTGGAAACCAGTAATTAAATGTATCATTTGCTGTTGTTTCACTTACTCCGAACTGAATACCCAACAATTGAAATGTTGTCAATTGTCGCAAATATATTAGAGTTAGTAATATTTGTTCTTCCGTCATATAACTTTGTTTTACGACCACCTCCTTTTTTTATAATTCTTGTCTTTTTCAATTCTGCTTCTGATTCGGATTGTGTCCGTAGGGCAATTGCTTGCCTTATTAGCTGTTTTAATTTCTCGAAATTTAGACCAACTAACCGCTGTGCTTCTTCGGGATGTTTATCGATATACCCTGACATTGAATTCATTCTCTTGACCCTGATAAAAGCTGATTGAATATTATTTTACCAGATTTTATTTATATTCCGGAGATGTCTAATGCCCTTGAACAACAGAATTATTCTCCGGGAAAACTCGAATAAAGTTCATCTTTGCACAATTAATCCCACAACAACACGGATGGTAATACTTGTGGGTATGCTAACCGTAATAACTGGTAGCCAATCCCTGCCGTACCTTGGAAAAAACCAGGATTGAATAAGGAGTTTGGCAAGTTACCAAATAGTTGATATGTACCTATTTTATCTGCTTTTGCTACTACCCAAGCAGCCTTTTTCTGAGCATTTTCTAGTAATTGAGAACTATATAGTTTTTGTCCTGCTACCAATAAGACTTCTATACGACCAAAATTGCCGCAGCACAGATGGTCTACATCTTGCAAACCATACCTCTGAGTCGTCCGCAATCCAATTTCCACATCTTGATGTATTTCATCTGTTGGGTATATTGACAAAATACCTAACCGTGATATTACAATACCAGGAGCGCCATGACACCAAGTAACCATAAACCCAGATTGACGGCGTAAATCGGGCCAATTAAGTGCCGACTTTGAGAAAAGGCTGTCTTCGTAAGCAATTCCCTCTTCAGCTGCTTTTAGATAAGCTTGATTTTGAGTGAGTTCATACAGCCGCAACAAAGCATAAGCAATCCCTGCTGCTCCATGAGAGAAACCTGTTAATGGTTTTTGAGCTATGGTTATCCATGCTCTGGGCTGTTCTGGTTCGCTAACACGATGGGAAAGCAAATGCTTACCGCACAGAATTGCTTTATCCAAAACTTCTGATTCACCCGTTTTCTGATAAAGTGTCAATAAACCTAAGATTGCTCCTGCTGCTCCCCCCATCAGGTCTAACTGTTGGTCGGCAGCAATTAACTCTGGCGTAATTAATTTAGCAGCTAGCTGGGCATCCTCTAGCAGTGCTGTATTTGATAAGAATTGGCTAATTTTAACCAATGAATAAATAATGGAAGCAATTCCTGTCCCAGCACCAATCCCAATTCGCCGCGCAAATTTTTGCTTTAATAATTCATTTGGTGTGTGTAATAATGTCCGCAAAGACTGTAGTGCATCCAAAGCCAAGTTGCTCCAATGGTTTTTACCTGTAATATGGTCAGCTGCTGCTAGAAATAAAGCTACACCACAAGTACCATCGTAGAGACTATAACCCAAAGGCTCGAATTGGAAGCGTTCGGCATTCTGAGCATAGCTAAAGCCAATCCAATTGACATTACCAGAGTTAGCACGTAGACTTCTTGCTTGGATTTCCCGAGCAATAGCGTCAACTTTTTGGAGCAGTTGAGAAGAATTCATTGGGGGAGTTTGTGAAAAATCGGCAGTCAAGAAAGATGTTGAGTTGGAGCCTGATGATTCTTCAGATACATTTGTTTGTGCAACTCTAGTATAGAAAGAACCTCGAATAATTCCTAGTTGCATAGCTAAATCTGCTTCGTTTAGGTTTTGCAGCCGAGTCAGAAATTGATTGTAGCTGGGTTGCTTAAAATATTTTTGAATTGGCTCTTTTAACCCAACCGTTACGGCATCAGTACTACAAGATGTGCCAAAATAGGGGATATCTAGTTGTTCCATTGCCTGGAGTTCCGAACGCAAAATCGGCCAAGCCTTTGGTTTATCCTTAGATGTAAGAAAAGTTTGACTCAAAATATCTAATTCAATACTACGCTCAACTCCATTACCTAGGAATTGTGGTGCTAACGTTTTCTCTAAGAGGACTTGATAAATTTTGGTAGCGCGAAAAATAAACCGTACCTGCTGTGCTTTTAGTGCATTCAAAAATTCATCCTCTTTCAGCAATGCTTGTCGGTATGTACTCAAAAATTGATACATTTGCCTAAAGCCTGCGACTATTTCTTCTAGGTAGTCGTTGGGTGAGAGTGCAGCCCCACGTAACATCGGCACATTTGCCTGTAATTGTAACTTAACTTTCTCATATGCTAAGTGCATTTCGTCCGTGTTTACTGCTTTCCAGCGCGGCGATCGCCAAGGTGCTTGCTGTGGTTTAACACAGCCTAAAGCACTGATGTCATAAGCAATTCGTCCATCGGGGCTAAAATCCCAACGGGGTAAAAGTCCAGTCCGTAGCACTGAATCTTGAAACTGTGCTTCGATGTCAGTCATTTCTTCTATAGTCTGCACCGAACCTTCTATGAGCTGAGCTTGAGGATGCAATAGAGTTTCAGTATCAATTAGAATCGGGTGTTCTCCACAAGCGATTAAATTCTCGTAGTGACAATCATTTGCTCCGAGAACATACAATAGGCTCAACAGCATACCAGCACGCTGGTAAAACCGCTTTGCTGCTTCTTCATCCTCGCAGGGTTGTTGTTCCACATAATCGAGAACCCAACCATAAGTATGGCAATCTAGCAGTTTGATAACTTTAAAAGGTAAAAGTGTACTGTGTTGATTACACCAATCCAATAATTGGTTATAAACAACATCTAAACCTAAATTTTTGGGTTTGTAGACTAGTTTGTGTGAAGATGTAAAAGTGAGAATTAAGACAGAACGACCGCGATTATGATAGTCAGAAAGGGAGCCAGAAATAAATGTTACCTTTCCTAAAGAATTTTCTGTAAAATTTAGAATCCGCTCAATTTTTGTTTTGTCTGCTTGCAAGCGTTGTAGAAACTCTAGCGTCGCTTCTACCCAGAAATCAATTGTGGTTGCGATCAGTCTGGCCAAAACGGGATACTGTTGAAAAAATGCCAGTAACCCATCTTGTAGAAGTTTTTTAACAAAATTAATATAATATTCTTTACTAGGATTATTTGATTGTATCTGTGCCGATAAATTTAATTTTTCGAGGATTAAGTTAAGTTGATTATAATCATGGGGACGAAAATTACTAAATTCAAATTGTAGGGTTTTAGCACTGAGATTTACCAGCCTTTGTAGCAAACCGCGTTCTAGTTGTAGGTAAGCTTTTTCTGAAAGTAGTTTTACAGGTAAACAATCTGGTGATGATGACTCCAAACAAGTTTGTAATTTCTGTCTTCCGACCAAAACAGCGCTTAGCAATAAATCTGAAAATGGTAATGGCTTTTCTGGATCAATTGGGAATTTACTACTGTTTGAATCTACTTCATCTAAATTAAATTTACTCGCAATTTGAATAATAAGAGTTAAAGTTTCTGCCCAGGTTGGTAATGGTTTGGATTCAGTTAGAGCAATAGTTGATAGTACTGAACCAACTGTATTAATATCTAAAGAATCCCATTGCAACCGCTTGTGAAATTTCTCCCAATCACCTTGGGCAACAACTTCACACCAATGCTCTAATAGCTCTTCATTTGTTTGCTCTTGGCGAATTAAATCCGACTCTTTATTGAGACGCTCTGATAATGAGGTTGCTCTCTCAACAATCTTTACTATATTATTATTTTTCATATTTACAGCGATTAGAAATAGAAAGGTGGTGCGTCATTTCAGTTATCAGTTACCCCATCGATAAATCTAGGAGTAGCTCCCATGCTCCTAATAAAATAAGGAAAATACTTTTTTTCCTTTCTACTTTCCTATTCTCACATTTTCTACCTAATAACAATCAAGAAAAGATTTTAGCCGTTCAGCCAGCACTTTGACGTGCGGTTCAGCGAGCATTGTCACATGATCTCCGGGAACCCGATGAATTTCTATCGGTTGAGTAGTCAATTCACCCCAACAATAGTCAGGTTCGCGAAAGCTTTGAGCAAACACACCCGAAGAATCGGAAACTAGGACTTCGGAGGTACGCACAAGAGTAATTTTACCTGGATAACAATGCGGTACGTAATTTATTAAGGCTTGGTAACTGGCTTTTTGAACTTCTATAATGCGACGAATCATATCATGACCAGCATCGGGAGGAATAAGATTAACTCGTCTCAATTTTTCTAAAAAGTAGTTGAATTGCGCTTCTGCTTCTAAAGAAATAAGTTCTGCATAGTCAACACCAAGTTTTTTACCAAAAAAACGTTCTAGTACCTGCGAGCGCTTCACTAACCATCTAGCATCATCTATGGTTTCGGTAACTTTCCCCCGAATCGGAGCTGGTGTATCTATAATCGCTAACAAGCCTATTTCTTGTCCCAAACTATGAAGTTGTTGAGCCATTTCAAAAGCTACAAGTCCACCAAAAGAGTGTCCTCCCAAAAAGTATGGACCCGATGGTTGAACGGTTTGCAGGGCTTCGATATAAAATTTTGCTAACTCGGGAATTTGAGTATAAGGCTTTATTTGTCCCTCCACTCCGGGAGCTTGCAAACCATAAAGTGGTTGCTCCGGACTTAAATAACGCCCTAAAGCAATATAACCCAAAACGTTTCCACCAATTGGATGGACACAAAATAAAGGTGGCTTTGAACCTATGGTTTGAACTGCTACAAGGGGAGACCAAGCTTCTGCGGGTGTTTTGGAACGGAGAATAATCGCCAGTTGTTCGATTGTTCCGTTTTTGAAGAGAGTTGACAGAGGTAATTCCTGTCCAAACTGTTGCTGAATTAGAGCCATTAACCGTACCGCAAGTAACGAGTGACCACCAAGGTCAAAGAAGTTTTCCGTGACACCAATAGACCCTACATTAAGAACTTCTTCCCAAATCCTTGCTAATTCTAATTCTAAGCTGTCGCGGGGTATAATCTTGGTTTCTGCTTTTAAGCTTTCCAGGGGAGCGGGGAGAGCAAAGCGGTCTACCTTACCGTTGGGAGTCAGGGGTAGTTTGTCCAGAATAATTAGGACGTAAGGCACCATATAATCTGGGAGATGTTCCTTAAGATAGTCCTTTAGTTGTTGCTGATCGATTGCGATACTATTTTCAGGGATAATATAACCTACTAAACCCTTGCCAGAGCCGTCTTCGTGGACTGTGACAATGCAAGTAAGTACATCTGGATGCTGGCGCAGTACCGTCTCAACTTCCCCTAATTCAATACGGAAACCACGAATTTTTACTTGATGGTCAATGCGACCGAGAAACTCAATATTACCATCATTACGATACCGACCTAAGTCTCCAGTTTTATACAGACGATTAAATTTTGAATTATTATTTGAATTATTAAACGGATTTTGAATAAATTTCTCTGCGGTTAAATTAGGACGATTGAGATAACCACGAGCAACTCCAATACCACCAATATATAATTCTCCTAGTACTCCTATAGGCACTGGTTGCAGTGTTTCATCTAAAATATAAACTTGGGTGTTGGCAATCGGATGACCAATAGGCGGCTGTAAATGGTCGTTGCTGCATTCGGCAATGGTAGCACAAACCGTTGTTTCAGTGGGTCCATAGGCATTAAACAAGCGACGATCGCAAGCCCAACGCGCTACTATATCGGCAGAACAAGCTTCCCCTGCAACAATAATTGTCTGCAAAGAAAGCAGTTCTGACTCCGGTAGTACTGCTAGCACCGATGGTGGTAAAGTAACGGTCGTAATCTTGCGATCGCGCAACAACCGCAGTAAGTTCGTACCAGGCAATAGGTCATCAGTGGTTGCTAAACACAGAGTTGCCCCTGCTACTAAAGTCATGAAAATTTCACTGATGGAAGCATCGAAACTAAGGGAAGCAAATTGGAGAACGCGGCTATGATGTTGGACATCAAAAACCTTCATCTGTGCTGTGGCAAGGTTGCACAGTCCTCGATGTTCTAAAAGTACCCCTTTGGGTTTGCCTGTGGAGCCGGATGTATAAATAATATAGGCGATATTGTCGGGTGTTACAATTTGGCGGGGGTTAGCATGGTCGTGTTGGGTAATATTTTCCCATTCTCTATCCAGATATACTACAGTCGTTTTTTCTTCTGGTTCAATCCCCAAAGATTGCTGGGTAAGCAACAATGAAAGTTGCACATCTTCCATTATGAAAGCCAAACGTTCTTGAGGAATTGTTGGATCTAGGGGTACATAAACACCACCTGCTTTGAAGATAGCTAAGATGCTGACAATTGTTAACGGCGAACGCTCTATGTAAACTCCCACCCGCATTTCTGGTTTTATACCTAGGGATTGCAAGTAATTGCCTAGCTGATTTGCTTGGATATTTAATTCCTGGTAAGTAAGTGTAAAGTCATTAAAACTTAGCGCAATCCCATCGGGGGAGCGTTCAACTTCAGCCTCAAATAGCTGATGAACACAAAAATCAGCGGGGTACTGTGTTTGAGTATCATTCCACTGTAGGTATTGCTGACTTTCGGCTGTAGTCAATAAAGGTAAGGAATGCAATCGCTGCTGGGGATTGGCAACAATTCCTTCTAACAAGGTTTGAAAATGAGCCTGCATCCAAGTAATTGTAGCACTATCATACAGTTCACTTTTATACTCTATATTCCCTATTAACCCTGCTTCGCTTTCTTTAAAGCTAATGGTTAAATCTAATTTGGATGTGCCGCTATCTACCGCAAAAGAATTCAAAGTCAAGTTAGAAAGCTGAGTTTCTACTTTGGGAGCATTATAAAACGCGAAACCGATTTGGAATAGTGGGGAGTGATTTAAGTCTCGTTCTGGCTGTAATTCTTCCACCAGTTTCTCAAAGGGTAAGTCCTGGTGAGCATAAGCTTCGAGAGTTACGTTCCGAACTTGTTCCAGCAGCGTCAAAAAGTTCGGGTTTCCTGAAAGGTCAGTTCGTAGTACCACGGTATTGACAAAACAGCCAATTAGTAGTTCTAATTCTGGTTGATTGCGACCTGCTGTAGCCGTACCTATCAGCAAATCTTCCTGACCTGTATAGCGGTAAAGCAAGGTTTTGAACGCTGCTAGTAGCATCATAAACAGAGTCACCCCTTGCTGTTGACTCAGATACCTCAATGCTTCTGTTAAAGTTTTAGTTAGTGTGAATCGTTGTCTGGCTCCTCGGAAACTTGGCTGGGTGAGTTTACGATAGCTAGGCAGTTGCAACAGGGGTAAATTACCACTAAGCTTTTGTTTCCAATAGGTAAGCTGAGTTGTCAGCACCTGATTCTGTAAACACTTTCGCTGCCAAACTGCAAAGTCCGCATATTGGACAGGTAATTGGGGAAGTGTATGGGAAATACCGTAAGAGTTTGCCTCGTAAAGTGACCCTAATTCCCCAATCAGCACACCCATAGACCAGGCATCAAATATTATATGATGAACGGTCAAAATTAGCACATGATGCATTTCATCTAATTGCAGCAGAGTTCCTCGTAGCAAAGGTCCTGTAGATAAATTGAAAGGTTGTTGGGCTTCCACCGTTGCTAATCGTCTCACCTCAGCAGAGTGATGCTTTTTTGGCAGATGTGTGATATTTACCTGTTTGAGCCTTAAGTTGAAATTGGGGACAATAACTTGCATTGGTTCCCCATTCACAACTTTAAAGGTAGTTCTACAGATTTCGTGGCGGCGAATAATTTGGTTGAAGCTCTCTTCCAATGCTACTATGTTGAGCAATCCCTGAATTTCCAACGCTCCGCAAATGTTATATACCGAACTGTTAGGGTTCAACTGGTCGATAAACCACAACCGTTGTTGAGCGTATGAGAGAGGAAGTTTGGCATCCCGTGAGGTGGATCGCAATGGTTGGGGTGTAGGAGTAGCTCTAGTTTGACACAAAAACTCCAAAATTTCTGCTTTACGCTCTCGTAATTCTGCCTTGATTGCAGGTGTGAGCGTTCCTTGGGGAGCGCTATAACGGAGACGAGCTTCTTGAGTTGGAGTTCCATTAACCTCATCTACCCACAACTTGATGTTGAGCCGACGCAGCTGGGATAAAAACTGGACGGTAGTCATAATTCTCCCTCCTCTAATACCCCATGAAATTGATGCTGCTTAACTTGGGATTCTTCTTTTGCCCAACGCAGAGTTTCAAGAGTTTCCGCAAGAGATGCTAATGTTGGTGACTCGAAGAGGAAACGCAAGGGCATTTCGACTTGGAAGGCTTTACCCACACGGGATACAAGTTGAGTGGCGTTGAGGGAGTGTCCGCCTAATTCAAAGAAGTTATCGTTTAACCCGACTCGATCAATATTGAGGACTTGCATCCAAATTTGTGCTAGCTGTACCTCAATGGGTGTTTTAGGTGGGACAAAAATCCGGTTTTGCTGTCGATTAGGTGCGGGGAGGGAGCGTCTATCGATTTTTCCACTGATGGTTCTGGGTAAAGCATCCATGACCACAAATACCGAAGGAATCATTGATTCGGGTAGGGATTCTAATAGAAAATCTTTCAACTCCCCTGGGGGAAGTGCTTCTTTGAGAACAACATAAGCACATAGATATTTATTGCCATTTGAATCATCTCGATCTACCACAGCAATATCCTTAACTAATGGATGCGATCGCAGATGATTTTCAATTTCCCCTAATTCTATTCTTACCCCTCTAATCTTGACTTGACCATCTTTGCGACCTAAGCATTCAAAATTTCCATCTGACAAAATTCGACCTAAATCGCCAGTTTTATAAATAATATCATCAGGATTATCACTAAAAGGATTGGGGATAAAAACTTTACTAGTCAATTCTGGCTGCTGATAATATCCCAAGGTTCGATAAGGAGTGCGAATATAAATTTCACCCACCATTCCCGGAGGACAAACTTTTCCTCGATCGTCCACTACTATTGCAGCAGTTCCATCCATTGGTTTACCAATGGGGATAGATTGGCGCTTTATATCTTCTGGTTTAACGAAATAAAAGAATTTCGTCATTGTTGTTTCCGAAGCACCATAAAGATTAACTAACTGAATTTTGTCACCATATACATCCATCCATCGACTGATATCTGTAGTCAGCAATGGTTCTCCTGACAAAAGAATATATTGTAAAGATGAAAATAGTTTGTTGTCTAAATCCTCATTTAAGATAGAACGAAACAAAGAAGGCACGCAATGAATTAGATTAATTTGTTGATTATCCAGGAAAGATATGAGTTTTCTTGCGTCAAGGATAGTATCAATTTCTTCTGGTATGCAGACGACACCACCAGAACATAGAGGAACAAAAATATCTCTTAAAAAAGCATCAAAAGCAGGAGTTATTAATTGACTAACTCTGGTAGATTGTTTAATATTAAATGTTTTGATTTCCCAGTTAATAAAATGGCTGATACTTTTCAAACGACCTGCAATTCCTTTGGGTTTTCCCGTTGAACCGGAGGTAAAATATATGTAGCAAATATCTTCCGGTTCTGATTGAACTATCGGCTTTTCTATTTTAGAGTATTCGGCATAGTCATTGAGGTGATAATCAAAGGAATTAAAGTTTTCCAAAACTGGAGTTTCAGACAAACAAATAACTGGAGATTGTGAAAACTCTACGATTCTCCCGCGATTAATTTTCTTCAATCCTGCTGTATCAACGATAAACCATTTTGGTGAGATTTCAGCAACGATATTATTAATGCGATGTTCGGGTAAATCTGGAACTAGCGGTACAAAAACACAGCCTGCTTTTAAAATACCGATGATGGCAATAATAATTTTAATAGAATCTTGAGCCAAAATCGCCACAATCGAGCCTTTCGTAACACCACGATCAATCAGAAAATTTGCCAGCTTATTTGACTGCGCTTCAATTTCATTGTAAGTTAATTTTTGCTCGCCGCAATCAATAGCGGTATTGTCACCAAACTTTTCAGCAGTTTGGCTAAACCAATCTTGGATTAATGGTGGATGATTCATGATTTTTTGAATTATATTGACCTATTTATTGACAAAATATTCTGGTGAAAATATTTGAGATAGAAACTTGAAACCAGCAATATTATTTGGTAAATCGGTATACTCTTGGAGAATTGATATATTCCATAATTCTTCAGAGATAACCATTAAGGGGTCTAAAAACAATTGTTCTTTTTGTTTACCTATAGATACTTGTAAATGTTTATTTAGTAAATGAATTTCGGTACAACCAGCAATCATCTTTTGAACATTATACTTAACTTGTAAACTATCTAAAATAGGAATACATTTTTGATATCCACCATTAACTTTGAGATAGTAAATCATTTCATGAATTAAATTTTGGTCATTTTTATCCGGTAGTAAAATGTAATCTTGGGCAAATTGCCAAAGAATATGATTTTGAAATATTTCTAGCTTGTGCGTTCCTGTTGAACAAATTAATAAATGCTTTTTTTGTTGTTCTAAAATCTTTTTAAAGATGATATCTACTAAAGAAATAATTCTATCCCTTAGCTCATAGGGTAGCTGGGGAAGTAAGTAATGAGATGTGATACAACAAATAACAATTTTAGAAACATTTAATTCACATAAATTATATAAAGCTGATATTAAATTATCAAGTAAAATTTTATAGTCACCTCCGAGCAAAGTCTCCGTTCTATCAGGAAAAGTAGGGTCAGAATAAACTATAACTTGAGGAGATTGTTGTTCCCGTTGACCTAAAATATTATTTTCATATATAGTTTTTAAAAATTCAGCTGATGCTAAAGGACCCATACCACCTAAAACACCAAATATTTCTTTTTTTACCCTATTATAACTCTTTTTCATTTTATTTTTTCTTAATTTGTAATTAAAATAATGTAAATAATTTTAATTGAGTTCTGGCATTTGAAATTCTTGTAAAAAGATGCCAAAAGTAAGGGGTATAATTAATAAATCTATATCAAAAGGAAGATTGAGTCGAAACCCATCTTGTAAATACTGTTGTTTGATATTTTCTATGGTGTTTGGATTGAAATAGCCCTGTTTTTTCAGTAAATCGCTTGATAATATATCATTAATATATTCAATATTTTGTTTTAACAAGTATGGGCTACCTGGTGCATGGAAAGCAAATTTTTCTCTATCAATTATTTGTGTAGGAAGGAAGTCTCTTGCTGTCTGTTTAAGAATATACTTTTCTTGGAATTTATTTAATTTTAAAAATGGTGGTATTTCTTTAGTAAATTCAACCAGATTAATATCTAAAAATGGATATCGCGCTTCTACAGAATTAGCTAAAGCCATACGGTCGCCATGGTCAGCAAGCAAGTGGTCTGATAATCTTAATTTAAAATCAAGATAAGACCTTTGATGAATAGAATGTCTATTTTGGAGCTTTTCCTGGTTAATTAACTCAAAATTAAGACAGTCAAATTCACTAAATCTCTCATTAAGTTCTAGAGAATACAAAGCTAATTTGGTTTCTCGGTAAGCGTATAAATCTTTTTCATAAAAAATATTTTTATCTCCCCATACTTTCAGCCTCAATTCATCTTCTAATATAGTTTCTAAACTATAATCGTTTTGATTTTGTCCAAGGTTGCTGTTTCGTAATTCTTCAAATCGATAACCAACATAGCCAGCGAACAATTCATCTGCTCCTTCACCAGTTAAAACAGCTTTTATATTTTGACTATTGGCACAGTTTGAAAGAGCTAAGGAAGCTGTATTATAAGTTTCTTTCACGGGACATTCCGAATGATAAATAGCTTTCATTAAGCCTGCGCTAATTTGATGCGAATCAAAGCAAATCTCATGATGAATAAAATTAAGTTTTTTGAGCAGAATTTCGCGATATTTTGACTCACATATATCTTTATCTGTAAAACCAATCGAGAAAGAATGTATATCGCTTTCAAGATGAATTTTATTAACTATTGCAGCAATTAATGAAGAATCTAAACCACCACTAACATAAACCCCAACAGGAACATCAGCATTTAAGCGATACTTCACCGATTGAATGATAAGCTCTTGTAATTTTTCGATATAATAGCTCTCTGGTTGACTATCCTTGGTTTCATCAATTTTCGGATAATCTAAATCCCAATATTCTGTAATTTTTACCTGAGAATCCTTAATATTAATATAGTGACCACTTTTTAAACTATTGATATTTTTAAACATAGTTCTCGGACTGACTAATCCGGGAAATGTTAATATTTGGTCTAAACCAACTAAATCTACTTCACGCTTCACTAAAGGATGGGCTAAAATCGCCTTGATTTCCGAAGCAAAAATCAAAAATTTGTCCACAATCGTGTAGAAAAGTGGACAAATACCCATTTGGTCTCTAGCTAAAAATAATTGTTGCTTGTGAGAATCGTAAAGTACAAAAGCAAATTGACCGTTAAGTTTATTTAAAAAATCTAACCCATATTCTTCATACAGATGAATCAAAACTTCAACATCTGTATTGGTGCGAAATTTATGACCTTGTTGAATTAACTGCTTTTTGAGTTCGCGATAATTATATATTTCTCCATTACATACTAAGAAAATAGTTTTATCTTCGTTATATAGTGGTTGATTACCACCCTCTAAATCAATTAAACTTAACCTGCGAAAACCCAATCCTAAATTATCTTTAATCAAATACCCAGATGAATCGGGACCTCGATAAATTAAGGTATTAGCCATCTTTTCGAGGATATTTTTTTCCGCTTTTCGTTGTTTTGAAATATCAAAGTATCCACAAACGCCGCACATAATTTCTTCCTTAAATTATTTTACTCCAAGTCAACATTGAAACTGTTAACTAACAGTTGACTTTCTACTGCGGTAGTTTCAGTAGTTAGGGAAATATGCGATAGAGGATACCCTGCATTCACGGGAATATTTTCTAACACAGATTGAAGCTGCTTTAATATCCGGCTAATAGTATCAGCATCAAATTTATTGGGAAAGTAGTCAATCCGTATTAACAATTCTGAACCCGGTTCTACCGTCACGCTGAGGGGATAGTTCGTTTCAAAAAAGAAACGGACATTGAGTATTTTCAAACTTCCGCTTTGCTCTCGTAAGCAAACATCAACTGGGTAATTTTCAAAAGTGACAAAGCTGTCAAATAATGGTGTTCCTCGCGGTATCTCGCTCCACTCTTGAATCTGTACCAATGAACTGTGCTGATACTCAAGCATCTCGGTTTGTTTATACTGTAACTTTTGCAACCAAGATATTAAATTTAACTCAGGAGAAACCTGTACCCGCATCGGTAGTGTATTAATTAATAACCCCACCATTGCCTCAACTCCTGGTAATTCTGTTGGACGACCGGAGACAGTTATCCCAAATACTACGTCTTCTTCACCACTGTATCTACTTAACAACAAAGCCCAAGCCCCTTGAATTAAAGTATTGAGCGTTAGATGATGCTGCCTTGCAAATGACTTGAGTACTGATGTCGCATCTGCCCCAAGATAGATTTCCTCTTGGGCATATCCCCGTACACGATTGGACAAATTACTTACTGATTCTACATCCAACAAGGTTGGTCTGTGTAGCCCGCTTAGCGTCTGAGTCCAGAAAGTTTCAGCTTTACGCCAATCTTGCTGCTGTAACCAAGCAATATAGTTTTTGTAAGGAGGACTTGATTCAAGGTATAAATCCTCATTGTTACTCAATGCTTCGTAAAAGCTAAAGACCTCTTTCAAGATAATCGAATTGCACCAACCATCTAATATTAAATGGTGATGACTCCAGATCAATTGATAAATATCTGTAGCAGTTTGAATCAAAGCCAAACGCATGGTCGGTCTATCGCTAAGGGAAAAACCCTGTTGTAAATCTGCTTGAAGATAAGCTTGCAATTGTTGCTCTTGTTCTGTAGAAGATATCCCAGACCAGTTTTGCATATCCCAAGATATTTCTACCCCTTTTAACACGACTTGGAGCGGTTGTGCTAATTCTTCCCAAATAAAGATGGTTCGTAAACTGGGGTATCGATTTACTACTTGTTCCCACGATCGCACAAAAGTCGGAATGTTCAATTTTCCTTGCAAGGTAAAAATCTTTTGCTGGAAGTACATTCTTGACTTTGGATCGTACAAGCTATGGAAAAGCAAACCTTGTTGTAGAGGTGAGAGGGAATAAATATCTTCAATATTTTCAATCCCAAATTTGCTGCTGAGTCTATCTAACTGTTTCCGATCCAACTCAGCTAGCTGAAAATCATCGGGTGATAAGTCTCTCGAACAAGTTAGACAGTGACAGATGATTTGTTGAAGTATACTGACAAAATTCTCTGCCAAATTTTTAATTGTCGAGCATCTATATATATTCTCGCTATAAGTCCAGTTTAATTGGAGTTTGCCGTCGAGAACTATACCATCAATGGCAATTAGATGGGTTCGCTTTCCTTGATGACTGCGCTCGGAGCTTGTAGACTCTTTCACCAAACGAAATGGTGTTGATTCCGTTAGCACTCGATCCAATTGTCCCAAGTAATTAAAGCTCACCTCAGCTTGAGGAAAACCTTTCAATTGCTTGGTAATTTCTGGATTTTCACTCAGATAGCGCAGCACACCATAGCCGATACCACGGTTAGGAATACGCCGCAGTTGCTCCTTAACCGATTTTACAGCCAAGCCAATCCCATGAGGTATTTTACCATTCTCAACACTAGACTCTGATTCCCCAGATAAGTCCAATACAACGGGGAAATGAGTAGTGAACCAACCAATGGTGCGCGACACATCCACATTCTCAATAAGTGGCTCCCGTCCGTGTCCTTCTAAATCAACCAGTAAAGTGTTTTCCCCAGTCCACTGCTTAAAGGCTAATCCTAAAGCTGTTAATAACAAATCGTTGATTTGGGTTTTATACACCGCTGGAACTTTTTGCAATAAAGCCTGTGTCTCTTCCACACTCACCGATACGGAGACGGTACGGAGATTTGCAACAGTGTTAGGCTGGTCAAAATTGTCTCTAGGCAATCGAGATTTACGGAAACTACTTTGCAGCCAATAATCCAACTCTTCCTGAAGTGTATTCGAGCGAGCATAAATACTCAGACATTCCGCCCAATGTTTAAAAGAAGTGGTTTTAGCCCCTAATTCAATAGCTTTACCCAAACTAAGCTGTTGATAAGCTTTGTGAAAATCTTCTAACCAGATACGCCAAGATATACCATCCACTACCAAATGATGAATTATAATTACCAAGCGTCCTGGTTGATTATCAGCAAGATTAAATAAAGCAACCCGCACTACTGTAGTTGACAAATTCAGCGTTGTGTGTAAATTAGCAACCTCTGTCTCAATCGCTCTTGCTTGTTCTGGTGCTGGAAGACTTGATAAATCTATCTGAGACAATGGAGCTATTTTATCGCTAGTATATATTTGATGCCAAGAATCACCCACTCGCTCAAACCGCAAACGTAAAGTATCGTGATGTTGGTTCAATTCTTCTAAGACTTGCTGCAACCACTTGATGTTTACATTAGGTGGAGTTTCGAGCAAAATCGACATATTCCAATGATGCGGCTCTGGTAAATTCTGCTCAAAGAACCAATGCTGAATGGGTGTCAGAGGTACTTCACCAGTTACCAACCCCTGCTCTATTTGTAATTGAGGAGTCTTGGTTGCTGCTGCAATCAATTCGGCGATAGTTTGATGGTGAAATAGTTGCATGGGGTTTAGGCAAAGCCCCTTTTCTTTGGCTCTAGCAACAATTTGAATGCACAGAATTGAATCTCCACCCAACTCAAAGAAGTTGTCTTCTATTCCTACTGACTCCACACCCAAAACTTCCGCCCAAATATTAGCTAATAGTAGTTCTTCTGGTGTGCTAGGTGCGATAAAGGAAACTTTTAATTCCGGATTAGCCCAGTCTGGTGCTGGTAGTGCGTGACGATCAAGTTTACCATTAACCATTAGGGGCAAAGCGTCCAACATCACGAAGGCAGATGGTACCATGTAATCGGGCAGTTTTTTCTGCAAAAAGCTGCGTAGTCCATCTGGTAATCCTTGACCTGGATGTGGGACAATATATGCAACTAAACGCTTTTCACCTCGTTCATCATCTAGAGCGATCGCCACAGTTTCTCGTACTGTTGGGTGTTGTTGGAGTACTGTTTCAATCTCTCCCAACTCGACGCGGAAGCCACGAATCTTCACTTGATGGTCAATCCGACCTAGAAACTCAATGTTACCATCATTGAGGAAACGTGCTAAATCCCCTGTTTTATAAAGACGACTTTGTGTTTTTTTATTCTCAAACGGATTGGGAATAAATTTTTCTCCGGTCAAATCTGGTCGGTTAAAATATCCTCGCGCTAAATTTGCACCACCGATATATAATTCACCGGGAATACCGATAGGAACGGGTTGCAGATGTTCGTTTAAAATCAGGATTTGGCTATTTCCCAAGGGTCGTCCTAGGGGAACCGTACTTGATATATCCCTTCTCAAGTTTTCCACCTGATAAGTAACTACTCCAACCGTTGCTTCCGTGGGACCGTAGTGATTTATAATCGTACAATCGGGGGCTAACCGTTCCAGTTTCTCAACCTTATCCCAACTCAAAGCTTCCCCACCCAAGATTAACCGATGTCGGGGTAGAATTTGAGCCGGATTTTGGCAGGAATTTAGTAAAGCATTAAGGTGGCTCGGAACAATCTTAAGACAGTCAATACCCCCATGATTTTGACAGTAAGCAGCAAGCTCATCTGCGTTAGATGCTCGTTGGTCAGAAATCACATGCAGACAGCCTCCCGTACACAGAGCCGGGAAAATTGCCGTATTTCCTAAATCTGCTGCAAAGGTAGAAACTAAAGCAAAGCTAGCACCATTGGGCAGATTTAGTTGATCTAAAATACCATAAAGGTAATTAAACAACTGTCGATGCTCTACAGCGACTCCTTTAGGCTTTCCTGTTGAACCAGAGGTGTAGAGTACATAAACTAAATTAGCTGGGGTGACTGCACTAACTAAGTTTTCACTGCTTTGTTGAGCAATGACATCCCAATCTGTGTCTAGGAAAACTACAGATGCTTTGTGTTCGGGAAGATTCAAAGCTGACGACTGCTTAGCCAATATCAATTTTATCTGGGTATCCTTTACAATGAAATCCAGACGCTCCTTATTGAGCCGAGGTTCGAGTGGTACGTAAGCACCACCTGCTTTGAGGACAGCCAGTAGGGCAATAATTGCTTCCAGGGAGCGCTCCATACAAATTCCCACCAGCACTTCCGATTCCACCCCCAAACTCTGCAAATAATATGCCAATTGATTTGCACTCTGATTGAGTTGGGCATAAGTTAACTGCTGGTTATCAAACACAACAGCAATATTATCTGGTGTGATATCTGCTTGTTTTTCAAACAGTTGATGTAAGCATTCAATTTTGCCGTAATTAGTATTAGTTTCTGTATTTTTACACCAGAACAACAATTTTTGTCGCTCTGGTTCCCTAAGAATTTCTAACTGACTAATTGCACGTAACGGATTTTCAATCGCATTTTCTAATAATGTTTGAAATTGTTCCGCCCAATCTTTTACATTTTCTCCTAAGAATAAATTTGAATCGTAGTAAAAATCAGCGATAATTTCGTTATCTTTTTTTAATAAACAAGAAAGATTTAATTTAAATTTATCAATACATATAAACTGTTTATATACATAAAAAGTTAGATTTTTAGCAATACATTTATCGACTGATTCCGCAAAATTATAACTTACTGGAAACCAAGGTATATTTTTATCATTACTATTGAACCCACCTATTACATCCCAACTAAAATAATTCTGCCATTTATATTGGCTATTTGTAGTTTCATCAACTTGTTTTAAAACTTCTGAAAATTGTATTTGTTCTGTTAAATTAGAATGAATAGGTAAATATTTCGCGAATAATCCAAATGATTTCTGTAATTCCTCATATGGTCTACCATCGTATGATACACCAATAATTAAATTTGTTTGTCCCGTCAATCGCCATAATAAGATATGCCAGATAGTTTGCAGGAATACAGATATAGAAGTATTATACTCGTCTGCAACGAGCTTAAGCTCCTCTACTATGTGAGAACTAATGGTAATTGTAATCGATTTCGGTTGAAAGTCTTTTGATAATGAAGACTGATTTTCTCCAGGTATTTTAAAATTTGAAATATTAGAAATATCTTGCTTTCCCCAATAATCTCGTCCTTTAATTGTATCTTCTGCTGTCAATAATTCATGTTGCCATTCAGCATAATCAACGTATTGTATAGGTTCTTTGTAAAGCTGTTCTGACAACCCTGCATAATCACAACTAATTTCATGGACTAAGTTCTTCAACGTTACGCTATCCGCATAAAGAGACGATAAACTCAGGAGCAATATATACTTATTTTGTGAGAGAATAATTAAGGATACGTGTAGAATTGGAACCTTTTCAAAATCGAAATGCAACTGGCTCGTCTTTTGAAATATTGCTTCGATTTCAATTGTCTGCTCAGACGTAGTTAAAGCACTTAAATCATGCCGAACAATCGGAGGTGGGTTGCCATTAGTAATGACTTGAAGAGGGATAATCTCTCCTGGGGCGCAATGAAAAGTAGTACGGAGAATTTCCTGCCGATTAATAACGCTATCTACGCTAGATTTTAGAGCCTCTAGATCGATAAGTCCCTCGATCATAATAGCAGATTGAGTACGGAAAGAAAAGCTCGAATCAGCTTGCTGCAACAACCACAGATGCTTTTGTTGACTTGAAAGTCGAAAGGCTTCATTTTTTTCCTCTTGCACACCTACACCTCCGTAAAGTCTGAGCAAAGCTAATTAACTCCAGTAAAAGACCTTTTGATCGTCTTTGGAGATAGCCATGAAGCCGCCAACTGTAATCCGAGTTGTTAATCCCTTAACATCCGCAACTTTATGTACTATATTTCCACCACGAAAAACAATCATATCTCCCACATCGGGATCGATATATGTTGCCTTACATTCTTCTAAATCTAAATCTAGTGTTGGAGTCAACAATTGATCTGTCGATGGTTCGTAAAGTACCAATTCCCCACCTTGTTCTGCCTTCTCAATTAATATAAAATAGCTCAAAGAATCTATGGTTTTGGAAACTTGATTTAAGTATTGCCAACCTGTAATATCAATAAAATCATTTCCTTTATGTACACGGATTCCACCCGTATTTGGCTCTACAAATCTGACCGTACCTGGAATATAATATGAATCCGCATTCTCTATGGGAACCTCGACTTTTCTCCCTCCTGAGATTTTACTCAATACCGATTCTACCAAAGTTTCAAAACTCGTTTCAAAAATCTGATCCAATTGGGGTCTCACAATATCGGCAGTATTGAAATATTTCATCCTATCAGTTTGCCTATCGGTGAGAATCGCACCCAGCATTGTGCCGAAGTGTACGGACTCTCGAACATCTCTGCTCTCCAGGTTACGTTTAACCTTCTGTATTTCTGATTTTGGCAATACTTCTTTAATCACCATTCCATCGAATTTACCTTCGTAAATTTGATTGATGCCATCAGGATAATCTTTTATTGACTCAGCAGTTAAAGTTAACCAATTTTTAATTGCTAATTCTGATTTCATATTGTCCTCATTTGAGATTATTATCGATCTATTTGACAGCGATGAATTTGGCTATTCCCTAATCCTTCCCTTCGGTAGTTTAGAGAATAGGCTTATACAAATAGGATAACCTTACTTTACCGTTTCGCATGATGCATAATAGACTACATGGCTTTTAATATAAAGTAAAGCGATACCCGAATTTCTCACAAATAAAAAAGTTGACAAAACGATCAGACTTTTCAATTACAATCCAAGCATGGCAAGGACTTGAAAACTATATACTTAGCCAGTAGTCGTATTTAATACAGCCAAAAAGCATAGTTTTTGTATTATATACTGTTGTGATTCGTGACCAAACTTTGATACACATATTATGAAATTACTTTGAAATTTGTAGATAGTTGACTATAAAGATCCATTTGATCGAAAACAGATGTCAGCAGACAAGAACTTCTATCTGAAGGCATTTCAAATGCTAAAAGAATCGAGAGTGATGGAGATTGACAAAATCGAGGCTCCGGAGCAAGGAATGTAAGCCCCTTAGCTTATTCTTGGAAGTTACCTTTCTCTTCCTCCTCGTTCAATCCCCTGTATTTCAGATATGGGGTTTTCCCCTGCTGGGTATTCTCTTAGCTTTTACTCGAGCATAACATCCCCCACTCTCAAAATAGTAAGGATGAATTTAACAAATTCTCATTACTGCATCGACACTGGCATAATGAAAAACTGCCTATTATTTTTTGGCGGGATGAGATATGTGTCACCTGATTTTTCACAAGAAGTTCTAAAATCCTGGAAACAACGCTACTATTTTTCAAAGTATTTTCAATACTTTACTCGCTAATAATAACTAAGGTAATCGGAGAAATAACATGGCTGTAGCAGACATTGCTCAATTAGTCAAAAAACTCACGACAAAAACTGACGAGAATCCGTCTGATTCTCCTTTAGCAAGTGTTTTTGATGGGGTTAACAAACTTCAGGGAGAAGCAAAAATGGAGTTTATTAAAAACAAGATAGTTGAACTTGCTAAATCTGAAGGATATGGGAACGTGACGCTTGATGATGTACAGACGTATTTTGATGGATTGGTAAGTCAATATGAAATCAACCCGATGGTGGCTTCGATGATGGATATGTATTGTAGCACCACTTGCCATTTTGGAACTGCTATTGGTAAAAACTAAAATCTGGCTGAACTAATCTGGTACATCTCAGCTTGTCCGAAGTATACTTTTGATAAAAACAAGGTGACTGATGCTGAGTCAGCAAACTCCATCAGGATACAATTACAAAAGCTGAGGTGTATCGATTTTCCAGGTGTGGGCATTGAAAAAATTGGCGTTGCTGATTGAAAGTATGAATCACGCCTAATGTGAATTAGAAACACCTCTTGTATCTTTCGGATTTTGGGTGTTGTCTCCAAGCAAATTTTCAAGACTATTGACATAACTACAAGGGTTTGAGCATTCAATTCACATTAAATGTGAATCAGTATTATCTAGAGACGTAAAAGCCCGAAATATCATTGTAAGATTATGACCAAAAGTATTTTGATTTAGCAACGCCAAAATTTTTCTGGGAGAAAATCATGATTCAATCAACCTTAGCTAAGCCTATATACAATTTTATTGAACTGGATGTCAGTGAAATCTATAAATATCCACAAGGGATTAGAAATATTTGCGATCGCCACATTCATGGTATGGTTGTCAAGAATTTCTTTTCTCAAGAAGATATATCTAATGTTGTTAGTCAGTTAACGCGCAAAAGACCATTTCCAGGATCGCCTTACGGAGATGTTTTGATTTATGGTCCAGCATTATACGTATGTGATGCCGATATTACTCAATATTGCCAAGAAGCTATTGATTTTCGTAAATATTGCCGCCAACTCTTTAGTCAAGGAACTGATTTCGAGACGCGGTTAACAGAAATTCTCGGTGCAATGTCTGGTGATTGTCCGGTTGAACTGCCTGTAACACCCTCTGGTTACGCTTATACTCCAACTACAATTAGAGTGTTAGAAACAGGGCAGGATATGGGCTGGCACTTTGAAAATCAGTTTTTACATTGTACACCTGGATATCGTCATCTGGAAACCATAGTCGAACCCGAAGATCATCTCAGCTATTTTGTAGTGTTAAGTGCTGCGGATGCTGGAGGAGAATTGGTTCTTTATGATTTAGAATGGTCGCAGACACAGTGGTCGGATAAAGAACATGGTGGAACTAAGAAGAATGGTTTGGTAAATGGCAAGTTGATTGCCGACGTGATGGAAGACTATGAGAAAATGTACCTTAGTCCTGAAGCTGGTTCTCTAGTTGTATTTGATGCAGGTAGAATTTTACATCGTGTTTCTGCGGTTGAGGGTTCTCGTCGTCGGATTACAATTGGTGGATTTCTAGCATTTTCAAAGCATCGCGAAAAACTTTTCTACTGGAGTTAGCCAGTTGATAGGACAATAATCTCATGGAATTTTCTACTTTGGTAGATGCATTGCAACAAAGAGCGCGATACCAACCAGAAAAGAAAGCTTATACCTTTCTTAAGGATGGAGAAATAGAGGTAGATACCTTATACTATGAGGAATTAGAGCGATTGGCACGGGCGATCGCTGCAAAACTTCAGAGTTTTAACGCTATTGGTCAACGAGCCTTGCTAATGTATCCCCCAGGCTTAGAATTTATTAGCGCCTTTTTCGGGTGTCTCTTTGCGGGGGTTATAGCCGTTCCCGTCTATCCTCCCCGTGGAAATCAATTAATGTCAAGAGTATTGGGGATTGCAACAGATGCTGAAGCAACCTTTGGGCTGACAAATACATCTGTTTTAGTTAACAGTCAGCGTTGGTTAACAGAAAACCCAGACTTAGCCCAGTTAAAATGGCTAACCACCGATAATATTGACATAAATTTGGCAGACTCATGGCAAAAACCAATTGTCGATGGAAATAGCCTAGCCCTTTTACAATACACCTCTGGTTCTACAGGTACTCCCAAAGGAGTGATGGTCAGCCATAAGAATTTATTATTTAACTGTACAGACCTCGACCTGGGATGGAATCATAATATTAATAGTACCATAGTCACTTGGCTGCCAACCTTTCATGACATGGGGCTTATCTATGGAGTCATCGAACCTTTATATAAAGGGTGTTCCTGTTACATGATGTCTCCTGTCTCTTTTCTGCACAAACCAGTGCGATGGCTAAAAGCGATTTCGATTTATAAGGCTACTCATAGCGGCGCTCCAAATTTTGCCTACGATTTGTGCATGCGTAAAATAACCTCGGAGCAAAAAGCTAGCCTAGATTTAAGCAGTTGGCGGATGGCTTTAAACGGTGCTGAACCAGTTAGAGCAGATATCCTACAGCGGTTTGCACAAAGCTTTAAACCTTGTGGGTTTGATTTAACTGCTTTCTGTCCTGGTTATGGTTTGGCAGAAGCAACCCTAAAAGTGGCTGCGGTGCGTCAACAGGATACGCCTGTTTTCTTACAAGTTGATACAGATGCACTAGAGATAAATCGGATAGTGGAGGCTAAAGCAAATCAACAAAACGTGCAGACTTTAGTTGGATGTGGGCGTAGCGAAATTGATACGCAAATTTTAATCGTCGATCCCGAATCTTTAAGTCAATGTAGAGAAGAACAAGTAGGGGAAATTTGGGTATCTGGTTCTACCGTAGCTCAAGGCTACTGGAGAAACCCAGAAAAAACGCAACAAATATTTCAAGCAACCTTAAAAGGCAATACTGATAAACATTTTCTGCGTACAGGTGATTTAGGTTTTATTAAAAATGGCGAGTTATTCGTTACAGGGCGGCTCAAAGATATCATAATTATTCAAGGACGCAACCATTATCCCCAAGATATTGAATTAACTGTTGAAAATAGTCATCGGGCATTGCGTCGCGATTGTGGGGCAGCTTTTGCAGTAGAATTTAAAGGTTCCGAACAATTAGTTGTAGTTCAAGAAGTAGAGCGGAGTTATCTGCGACAGTTAGATGTAAATGAAGTCGTAGGCAACATTCGTCAAGCAGTGGCAGTAGAACATGACATCCGCGCTCATAGTATTGTATTAATAAAAACAGCAACTATTCCTAAGACATCCAGTGGTAAGATTGCGCGTCAGGCTTGTCGCCAAAATTTTTTGAATAATACGCTGGATGTGTTGACTCCAGATATGTTCCATAAATTAACAGCAGTATTATAAAAAAGAGAGATGGATTTGTGTTAACTCAAGCTGATATTAAACATTTTCAAGAAAAAGGATGGGTAGGTCCAGTTGATATTTTTTCAGCCGCAGAAATTTCCGTAGTTAAAGAATGTTTGGAAACCAATAGCCGCACTATCAAAGAAGCAGATGGTCAGAAAATTATCACCTTTTATAATAATGTCTATAACCTAGAAACTCCCCGCGACCATCATCTTTTTCATCAACCAATATATACACTTTTTAAGCGTCCTACTTTAATTTATAAATTAAATCAGATAGCCGGAGAAAACTTATTACTTTGGTATACTAATGTCTTTTGTAAAACGCCCGGACAAGGGGAAATCAAATGGCATCAAGCAAAAGAATTTTATACATCTAGCGACATAGATTTTGAGAAGAAAACCTTAGTTTATTCGACCGATGAAGACCCTTTAAATTTAACTGTATGGGTAGCACTTGAAGATGCCGACCTTGAAAATGGTTGTATACGTTTCGCTAATGGCTCGCATCAGCAAATATTTAAAATATTGAAGGGGAGCGTTTCTGCATCTGAAGGTGTGTTTGCTGGAATCAGTGCCCATAAAACAGTTTGGCAAAAAGAGCAGCAATACTCCTTGTCTTATGAATTTGATGAAAATGACTGGGAAGTAGAATCAGTACCAGTCAAAGCCGGTCAAGCAGTCATCTTTACTGAAAGTGTAATGCATGGTTCATTGCCAAATCAATCGAATCGTCGTCGTCTGGCAATTATTGGACGTTATGTCCGTCCCAGTACCCAGGTTTATCCCTATCGCACTAAAGGAGATTTCATTGATGAAAATGGACATAACATCAAAAGGCATTTTTGTATTTTAGTTTCAGGACGCGATAATTACGAACATAATGTAGTTAGAGATTGGCATGATTTAGATAAAACTGAAGTAGAATTTCAGTTAATGTCTAATTTAGTTCGTTTTGGTCGTGTAAATGTTCCTGAAGGTAAACTACAACTAGAGATTTACGGCTTAGAAAAACAGGCAACCGAAGGAGATTGTGCTGAGCTTGAACCGAATCCAATTTTGCATCCGCGCAAATATATTCAATGGCAAGCATGGAATCAATATCAAGGTATGAGTCAAGCAGAAGCAATGAAGCGTTACAGCCAATTGGTAGCGACTTTGCCACGGAAAGATACCAAAGATTCGACCAGCGGTATAATCAATAGTGGAGGTGCCAACAAGGGACAGTTTCAAGCAGGGGATATTCAAAGTTGGTTAATATCTTATCTGGCTGAACTGCTGGAAATGCAGCCTTTGGAAATCGAAATAAACGTTCCCTTTGAACGTTATGGTTTGTCATCAGCAGAAGGAACTGTTCTGATTGGGGATTTAGAAGCTTGGGTGGGATATCAACTTGCTCCGACTCTTGTGTACGAATACCCCACTATTGAGGCTTTATCCCAGCACATAGCACGGGAAATGCAAGTTTTGGCGTAATCGCTTCTTTAGGTCAAGAAAAATAATCTTGTGATATACCGAACCCAGAGGTAAAAAGTGGAACCTATAGCGATTATCGGCATCGGTTGCCGTTTTCCCAATGCTAACAATCCTGAATCATTCTGGAAACTTTTGCGTAATGGTATCGATGCTATCGCCCAAGTCCCTTCATACCGATGGGATGTAGATGCTTATTATGACCCCGATCCAAATACAAAGGGCAAAATGAACACCCGTTGGGGTGGTTTTTTGGATTGTGTCGATCAATTCGATCCGGGCTTTTTCGGGATTTCTCCCCGGGAAGCCGAACGCATGGACCCCCAGCAAAGATTAGTTTTGGAAATAGCATGGGAAGCTTTAGAAAATGCAGCAATCGCACCACAACGTCTAGCGGGTAGCCAAACTGGGGTTTTTATTGGAATTGGTAACTACGACTATGGTAGATTTCTATGTAGGGATTTATCCAACATTAATAGTCATAATGCCCCCGGTTTGACATTGAGCCTTGCTGCCAATCGCTTATCTTATTTGCTGGATCTGCACGGACCGAGTATGGCTATAGAAACAGCCTGCTCCTCATCCTTAGTAGCCGTTCACTCTGCTTGTCAAAGTTTGCGGAGTGGCGAGTCCAACTTGGTCATTACTGGGGGAGTGAGCCTGATGCTATCGCCAGATATGACAATTACCTTCTCCCAAACCCGGATGATGGCACCTGATGGTCGGTGTAAAACATTTGACGCTAGTGCTGATGGTTATGTCAGGGGAGAGGGTTGTGGGATTGTGATTCTCAAGCGTCTGAGCGATGCCATTTTGGATAAAGACCGTATCCTGGCAGTTATTAAGGGCTCGGCAGTTAATCATGATGGACTTAGTAACGGTATTACTGCACCTAATGGCTTGGCTCAACAAGCAGTTATTCGCCAAGCTTTGAAAAACGCCGGTGTTGCACCAGCAGAAATTAGTTATATTGAAGCCCACGGAACTGGAACTGCTTTGGGAGATCCAATTGAAATTAGAGCGCTAAAGGCAGTATTAATGCAGGAACGTTCCCCGCAGCAGCTCTGTGGAATTGGGTCGGTGAAGACAAATATCGGTCATTTAGAACCAGCAGCAGGAATAGCGGGTTTGATTAAGGTGGTGTTATCGCTACAACATGGGGAAATTCCCCCCCACCTACATTTGCAGCAGTTAAATCCCCATCTGGGTTTAGAGGGAACGCCGTTTTTTATTCCGAGAGAATGTCAACCGTGGGCTAAAATTGGCGATAGTCGTTTAGCAGGGGTGAGTGGTTTTAGCTTCGGTGGCACTAATTGTCATGTGATTTTAGAAGTAGCACCGGAACAGAGTCGGCGAGTAATTGAACGAGAAAATTCCCACCACATTCTTACATTATCGGCTAAGAACGAGACGGCTTTAAAAGAACTGGCGCAAGGTTATGCAGATTTCTTAATGTCTCATCCCGAGCTATCTTTAGCAGATGTTTGCTTTACTGCGAATACGGGGCGATCGCATTTTTCTCATCGGCTGGCAATTACAGCTGGGTCTCATCAAGAGTTTGTCCATTGCCTCAGTAATTTCACTGAAGGTAAGAAAGCATTTGGATTATCGAGCGGTAAGGTTATTAGTCGTCAGCCCCTAAAAATAGCATTTTTATTTACGGGTCAGGGTTCCCAGTACGTAGACATGGGTCGTCAACTTTACGAAACCCAACCCAGCTTCCGAAAAACTCTAGAACGCTGCGATCAAATTCTGCGTCCTTATTTAGAAAAGCCCTTGCTATCCATTTTATATCCAGATGGGGGTGAAAGTTCTCTTATACACGAAACCGCCTACACTCAACCCGCTTTATTTGCTTTAGAATATGCCCTTGCAGAATTATGGCAATCTTGGGGTATAACACCTGATGTGGTAATAGGTCATAGTTTGGGTGAGTATGTCGCTGCTTGTGTTGCGGGGGTATTTAGCCTTGAGGAAGGTCTGAAGCTAGTTGCTCAAAGAGCTAGTTTAATGCAGGCTTTGCCCCAAACAGGTGAGATGGTTGCTGTATTTGCCGAGCTTAATCAAGTGGAAGCAGCTATTCAACCATACTCACAAGAAATTTCCATCGCTACAATTAACAGTCCTGAAAATATTGTCATTTCCGGAGAGCGAGGAAAAGTTCGGCAAGTAGTAATTAGCTTAGAAGCACAAGGAATTAAAACTCAACAATTACGAGTTTCTCACGCCTTTCACTCCCCACTCATCGAACCGATACTTGATTCCTTTGAAACTGCGGCAAGTTTTGTGCAGTTTCAACCTCCAAACTTACCCCTGATTTCTAATTTGACGGGCGAAATCCTGCCCTCTGAATATATCCCTGATGTAAATTATTGGCGGCAGCATACCAGGAAGCCAGTGAATTTCATGGCGGGGATAAATACTTTATTTGAGCGAGGCTATAACTTATTTTTAGAAATCGGTTCCAAGCCTATCCTCTCAAGAATGGGTCAAAAATGTCAGCAAAGTCCTGCAACTTGGCTCTCTTCTCTAGTCCCAGGACAAGAAGATTGGCAAGTATTACTTTTGAGCTTCGGAGCTTTGTACGTGCAGGGAGTGGATGTCAACTGGATCGGATTTGAGCAAGACTACTCACGATCGAGGTTATCACTTCCTACCTATCCCTTCCAACGTCAACGTTACTGGATTAAAGATACCTCTCAAGTCATGGATGAACAGAAATTAGGTGCAAAAGTATCTCAGTTACAAAAAGATAGTAGTGACCACACAAAGCGGCAGATTTTGTCAACATTGGGTTCTCTAGTAGGGAATCTATTACAAGTAGTCCCCGAACAAATAGATATTTATACACCTTTTCTGGAGATGGGGGCTGATTCGCTCATCCTCCTGGATGCTGTGGCAAAAATTGAAAACACTTATGCTATCAAGATTGCTATTAGCCAGTTATTTGATGAGTGTAGAACAATTGAAGCTCTAGCAACTTACATTGCACAGAATATGCCCCCACAATTGCTACAATTAGGGGCCTCAGCAGCACAGTCAAAGCAAGCAATTTCTGAGATTCCCGTACCAAGTATTGATAATACAGAAATTTCGACTTACTCTGACACATTGCCTGAGACAGTATTAGAGCGAATCATGTCACAGCAACTGCAGGTAATGTCTCAGCAGCTAGAAATTCTACAGAGCAAAGGGAAAAATAGCATACAAGCATCATTGCCCAACGGAATTTCTACATCCACAGAGCCAAAAATTTCTTCTGTAAACGGCAAACAGAATCAAAAACCCCTTGCACAAATACAACTTCAACACAATAACCCGCAGCAACAGCGCCACCTAGAAGCACTAATCGCCCGATATAACAAACGGACGCAAAAATCTAAACGCATAGCAGCAGCTAGCCGTTCCATTCTTGCTGACAGCAGATCTGTGGCAGGATTCCGCCCTTCCATTAAGGAATTAGTTTATCCCATTATTGGAGAACGAGCAAAAGGCTCTAAATTTTGGGATATTGACGGTAACGAATATATTGATATCACCATGGGGTTTGGGGTGCTGCTGTTTGGTCATAACCCACCATTTATTACTAAAGCCTTAGAAAAACAGCTTCATCAAGGAATACAACTTGGTCCTCAATCAAATCTGGCAATAGAAGTAGCTGAGTTAATCTGCGAACTAACTAATATGGAGCGCGTCACTTTCTGTAATTCAGGTACAGAAGCCGTAATGACAGCGCTACGGTTAGCACGCACTGCCACAGGTCGAAATAAAATTGCTTTATTTACTGGTTCTTATCACGGCCATTTCGATGGAGTTTTAGCTCGGTCAGTCAATGATGAAACCACTGCTGTACCAATGACTATAGGTGTATCGCCCGATGCTATAGCTTCCGTGCTGGTGCTGGATTATGGAAATCCTCAATCTTTGGAGATTTTGCAAACTCATGCCGACGAATTGGCTGCTGTATTAGTTGAACCAGTGCAAAGTCGTCATCCTAATTTACAACCTCAGCAATTTTTACAGCAGTTGAGGCGATTGACACAAACTTGTGGAATCGCCTTGATTTTTGATGAAGTAATTACAGGTTTCCGAATTCATCCAGGTGGTTTTCAGGCCTATTCCGGAATCGAGGCGGATATGGTCATTTATGGTAAGATTATTGGCGGCGGGCAACCGATAGGAGTTATCGCTGGCAAGGCAACTTACATGAATGGCATCGACGGCGGAGTCTGGAACTATGGAGATGCCTCCTATCCTCAAGGGTCAAAGACCTTTTTTGCTGGAACCTTTAACAAAAATCATATGGCGATGGCTGCCGCCAGGGCTGTGTTGCAATATATCAAGAAAGAAGGTGTGAGGCTTCAGCAGCAGTTGAACCAGCGGACTTCTCAGTTAGCAGCAACGTTGAATGCTTATTTTAAAGAGGGGAATATACCCATAGAGTTAGTGCATTTTAGCTCCCTATTTCGGTTCTCCTCCGCAGAAAATATAGATTTACTTTTCTATCATTTATTAGAAAAAGGTATTTACATTTGGGAAGGGCGTAACTGTTTTTTGTCTACGGTACATACAGATGAAGATGTTGACTATTTGATTGGGGCAGTCAAGAATAGTGTAGAAGAACTGCGGAAGGGAGGATTTTGGCTAAAACCAACGGATCAGCAATTAAAGAACGATAAAGTTTTAAATTCAACATCAGCCAAGTCTTATACCCCAGTACAAAAAAGTACAAGAATATCGGCAGAAAAAAAAGCAGCAATTAATTTATTAACCCCATTTGAAATTAGCGATCGCCTCAACCCCGAATACAATCAATTAATTTCCCGGCAAAACTTAGAAGCTTATCAACAAGGATTAATTAAAGCAGTTCTACCCCAACAGTCCGTAATTTTAGAGGAAGCAGCACATAAGATTCCCCTGACTGAGGCTCAAAAACAACTTTGGGTTCTGGCGCAGATGAGTGAAGAAGGTTCAATTGCCTATAATGAATCTGTGAGTCTGCGACTAAAGGGTTCGCTTAACTTAAAAGCGATACAACAAGCAATGCAAAAAGTCATAAATCGGCATGAGGCATTAAGAACTATTATCAGTACTCAAGGAGATTTTCAGCAGATATTGCCTGATGTGAAAATAGATATTCCAATAATTGACTTTTCTAACTTGGATAGTAGTGAATGGGAAGTTAAAGTTGATGAGTGGTTACAAAAAGAAGCACGCAAACCTTTCAACCTAAGCGTTGGACTTTTGTTGCGAGTCCACATTATTAAGTTAGAGTCACAACTGTATCAGTTAGTGTTAACTGCTCATCACATCATTATTGATGGCTGGTCTATTGATGTCATTTTTAATGACTTAGGCAAAATATATTCCGCAGAATCTCAAGGAATTTCTTACCAACTTGAAGAACCGATGCAACTGAGCGAATATATAAAATGGCAAGAACAGCAAAGTCACACGGAGAAAATGGCAGAAGATAAAGCTTACTGGTTAGCACAGTTTGCTGATTCTATCCCCATCTTAGAGTTACCTACAGATTATCCTCGTCCTATTGTACAAACTTACGCCGGGGTTGAACAAACAACGATTATAGATGCTGGGTGTTTGCGCGATCTAAAAAGTTTCAGCACTCACCACGGATGTACATTGTTCATGACTTTAATAGCCGTGCTTAATCTACTACTATATCATTTGTCGGGTCAAGAAGATATAGTAATTGGTGTTCCGACTGCTGGACAATCTCATGTAGGAGGTAAAGACCTAGTGGGTTATTATGCCAATGTATTGCCATTGCGGTTTTCAGCTAAAAACCAAAGTTTTAGCAACTATCTTACTGCTATAAGAAAAGTGTTTTTGAATGGTTACGATCATCAAAATTATCCTCTTAGTGACTTACTAAAGCAATTGAATATTAAACGCGATCCGAGTCGTCCACCTTTAGTTACAACACTAATTGGTATGGATAAATTTGGTGGGGATCTAAAGCTTTTTGGACTTGAAGTTGAGGGATTTACAAATTATACTGGTATTGCTCGGCGGGAACTTACTTGGAATATAGTTGAAATAGATGGTCAACTGTCATTTAAGTGTAATTATAATTCAGATATTTATAACGCTTCTAGAATTCGGCATTGGATGGAGCAATTTGAAACAATTTTACACACTGCCATTAAAGAACCTGATATCTGGATAGATGGGATTGTAGAAAGACTTACTAAATCCGATAGACAAAAACAGATAGCAGAAGAACAAAATTTAGAAGCGGTTAGCATCCGAAAGCTAAAGAACTTTAAGCGTAAAGTAATAGAATCATAAAGGTATTAAGAATAATTTTTTTATTATTGCTCCAATGACACTATTTTTTTCGCAAGACACTTGGCACATTTATCGGTAGTTTTTATATCTCACAACTAAGCATGAAAAAGAAATAAGTATTTATGTACAAGTATCTATGAATAAATCAACGACGAATTTGCTTAATTTTGAAATAAATAATCAAATCCAACTCAAGAACTTTAAAGTTTTACCAAAATTTGCTGGTATATGGGAAGGTAAGTGGATTCGCTTAGACCAAAATGGTAATGAGATTGAAAGATTTACATCAACTTTGAACCAAAAAATTGTTAACAATCAATGGGTACAAACTAATCAGCATAAATATCCGAATGGTCAAGTTATTAATATCAACTTTTTTGGTAAAGCAGTGGAGGAAGGTAAGGTAATTTTTGAAAGTCCCGATTATCCTTATTGTAACTTCCTGATGCTTGTTGAAGAACATGGAGATAATTTAATCATTATTAGCGTATTCGATAAAGAAACAGGCTCTCCATTAGCAACAGAAACTATTAATTTTATTAGTGAAAATGAACGAATTAGAACTTTGCAGCAATTTAAAGCACCACATGGAAAAATTAGTGGATTCATGCTTGTTGTTGAACATAAAGTTGGCATGGGAGCAACGCGATTTTGTGAAATTTAATCCAAATACCGCGATCAGCCGCACGGCTGCGCCGAACGCTAACAAAAAAAACAGTAGCTATTCATCAAATAATACATAAAAGCAAGTACAAATACATATTTATCAAACAGAGGTGTGGCGCGAAGCGGCACACCTCCGTTGGTTATAGATATAAAGGCAAATCAATGTTGGAAATATTGAATGTGAAAGTTTAATCAGTTATCTTATCCGTTTGGCTGAGGTTCATTGCGTTACTCCGGATAAATTAATCAAGCATAAAATCTATCCACTTTTCTGGGGACAAGAAGATTTATCGACGAAGTATAAAGGGATTATTGGTAGAACTTTTACAAATCGTTCTCATATTAAGTCACTACATTTTAGTGGTTGGTATACATCTAAATTAATTGAATAAGACGGAAAATCTTACAAAACGTAGTGATTTAACTTGTCTAACTATGATGTATTGGCATGAGTTGATAACTTACGTTTATTTACTTCGTGACTCTAAAGCTTGGTGTCCATTATGTTATAGCTATTGGCATCAAAAGAAACTGCCTATATACGAACCATTGATTTGGTCTTTTAAACCAGTTTCTGTATGTTCTCAACATCATTATCCTTTGATTACACAATGCCCTCAATGTAATCATAAATTATCTATAATAGCTCCTAATTCACGAATCGGATATTGCAATTATTGTGGAGAATGGTTAGGAGATGTAGATAAATATCAAGTCAAATCACATACTTCATACCACTCAGAAATTAAATTACAATCAGAGCTAATCAAGATTCTTGGTTCACTAATTACTTTTAACAGTAAAGTATATGAGGATGAAAATAAAAGATTTTACAGACAAATTATTACTTATTTCCAACTTAAAGAATTAGAAGGCTTAGAATTATCAAATTCTCAGATTCCTAAAAAACGAATACATGAATCTATGAGCTATATCAAACATATCCAGTATTCCTGTCTTTGTGCCATAAATCCCCAAGGACCTCCGCAGTCTTCTGGAGGACAGGCACGTTTACCATGAATACAAACTGGATAAAAGCAGTTTAATTTCGGAGTTAGAATTTTTTCCAGTCGAATTTGATGCTCCCAACTATCACCAAAATCATACTCGTATAAAAAACGCTCGCGGATTCGCCTTTCCTAATCCGATAATCTGACTTCTTCTGGATTATCAGAAAAGTACATTCCTCCAATTTTAGGAATACCGAACTGCTTGCCATGAATTATGAAGCGATGTAAGTGAGTATCAGTCCAGCCCATCGCTATCTGGATAATATAATGTAAGTCGGCCCCTCAGCTGTCGCTGCGAACTTTGATGCGCCGCCAAATCATCGGGCTGATATTCAATATAAAAATTTTTAGTTGGTAGATAACAGGTTGTTCGGGATTTGACATTGAATCATCTTACAGCATTACATATCCCCTATCTCCCCCGAAAAAAATCGCTCTCGTTCAACACTATAATATTCTCGATATATTCGCCCCTTCTCTACATCGTCCCCAATTAATAATAACTCTCGCGCTTCCGCAATCATTAAAAACAATAATAGGAAATTTTTTCCGTTCGGTAATGTAAGGTTCCTAAATATCTGATAACTAATAAAATTTTACAATTGCTGGTATCTCGTGCTTACTGTGTTTTCGTTTTACGGCTCACGCCGATTAAGAAGTGAAGTCTGTAAAATATCTGAACGCTTATACTCAAAAGTTTACTATTCCATTCGTTCTTTATGTGGACTTCTCGCAAAACGTAGTTTCCAAGATTTTAATTGGGATGCATTTAAAGAACGCTTTGCAAGTGATTTCGGAAAAGCTGAAGAACAGCGTTACTCCCTAGAGCAATTGCTTGAATTTGCTAATCGTAAATTTAGTAAAACCTTGGAAGATTTAGTAGTGCTAAATCAATTATCCTGGCAGCGCAGAAGAGAATATGCAGAACGTGTAAATGCGAGCGTTAGTCCTCAAGTAGAAGCTGAGAATTAATCCTGGCATTTCAAACAATATAAAAGTGGGAATAAAGAAGATTTTATTCCCCTTTTTGTTGTCAAAAATTATTTCAGTGATATCTATGGCAGAAGTTTTAAGTGAACCGCAATTCCAAATATTTATTCATCCGAAAACAGGAGTTAACTTTGTTATCTGCATTAACTTTAAATACTCCAACTTCGTTGACTTGAGCGCTATTTTTACCAACCAGGGAGAATTTTGCAACAGAGACACCTGCATCACCTTCTATATTCCAAACGTCTTGGTTAGTAGATTTACTCAAGTTCAAGGAAGTATTAGTTACTCCCGGAGCGCCTGGGTCAACTATAACGCCGTTGGCTGTTAAGTCTGCATCACCTCGTTTCCCGTCCACAAAGTGCAGTGTTATTTGGTCAGCTTTTCCATCATCGTTGGTATCAAAGAATTGAGCGCCAGTTTCACCGTCGTAGAGGAATTCATACCAACCGTCTTGGTTGCTTTCTGGGGTTTTACCGTATTTCCAGAAGGTGTTGTAATTTTGGTCTTGGGGAAGTAATAAGTTGACGGTGGTAGCTGAACCGGGGGTTAAACCTTCTAATTTGAAATCAAGCACACCGACGGGAAGAGTAATATCTTTTTCCTCTGGTTCGCTGACTGCGTTCTCTGTAGTGATTTTGACATTACGAAGAATACTATTGGGGGCGGAGACGATTGTGATAATATCATCGGAGGTAGTTCCACTAAGTTTGAGCAAGGAAGAGACGTTAGCTTGTTGAAAGTCTAATTTACCATCCCTATTCCCATCACCATTGTTAGGTGCAAGGTTTTCCTGTTCGTCAGGTGTACCGTCATTGTCAGTGTCTTGGATCAAACTGTCATCATTTTGGATAGTAACTGTAAAACTTTCAGTCAAAATTTGTGAGTTATACTAAAAACGGTTAGGATATAGACTTTTGTGTTACGCCAATATCAAGTATTACAAGTAGGGTCATAATCAGGGTTAAAGTAGTAGTGCTTAGAATAAATTTTACAACAGAAGATATTGAAAAGCTGCATTATGAAAGATATCATCATCCTCACCCTTTAGTACAGAAAAAGATGGAAGTTCTCTATCTTAAAAGCCAAGAGATAAAACATAAAGATATTTGTAGTTTATGTCAAATCTCTAAAACAACCTTAACAAAATATATTAAGCAATATCAATTAGGAGGAGTAGAAGAACTGAAAAAAATAGAATATAAAGGACAGCAAAGTGAGCTAAATCGCTATAGTGATATTTTCAAAGAACATTTTGAAAAACACCCGCCTTCAAGTGTCAATGAAGCGAGTGATGTAATTGAAAAATTAACTGGTATTAAACGTAGTCCAACACAGGTGAGAGAGTTTATGAAAAGAATAGGTCTTCGTTGTTTAAAAGTAGGATATGTGCCGGGAAAGTCAATAGAAAAAGAAAAAATAATTGAACAA